>CAMGJH010000195.1 GCA_946056345.1 uncultured Lentisphaeraceae bacterium
ACCCGGCCCGAGTCAACCTCGAACCCGGGCCTACCTCGAGCCCAACCCGGGGCGGATGCGAAAAGAGGGTGGCGCGGCAGAGGAAAGAGAGGGGTGCCAAAAAGGTTTTGCAATGGCCTGCTCCGCCAGGCCACCCCCGCCCGGGCCCAAAACAAACCCGGCCCGAGTCAACCTCGAACCCGGGCCTACCTCGAGCCCAACCCGGGGCGGGTCGCCAGAGAGCCGGCCCCCCACACCTTTCCTCCCCAGCCCCGCCCGTCGCGAAACGCGCGCTAGCCGCTAACAGCTAACCGCTAACGGCTGGGGGCGCAACGCGCCCCACGCTTGACAACACCCCCTGCCGGGTGCTAGTCTATCCGCGTGCTTAGTGAAAAAGGCAAAAGTCCACCACCAAGCCAAGGAAAGGAACGAGGAAATGAAACCGTCAAGACTGTTGGCGTTGGCCACCTGTGCCTTCGCCTTTTGGGCCACCTCCTGCCCCGCCGCAGGAGAGAGCATTAGTGTAAACTGCAGGGGTGGTTCTGCTACCCTCTCAGGGACAGAGACTTCAGGTCTCGTTGCGGTGGAGAATCAGTACTGGAACGAGATCAATGGGGCCAAGACCACTGTTTCTCTCAGCGGGCTTGTTGACAATATTGGCGTGACAACCACCGCGCGCTTTGAAGCGCTTACGGGTGGTTCGTGGAATCTCTCCATCGACGGAGGGATGGACCTCATCTCCGAGCGTACTGAGCGCCTCGGGGCAATGGGAGATGGCTACTACGATGCGCCCGACTCCGGGACTGGCGGGACGATCTCCCTCTCCAATATCCCGTACACCCAATACGACCTCATCATCTACTGCGCCACAGACAACTCAGGGATGACTTGGCATCCCGTGAAGGTGACTGAGGCGAGCAACAATGTTTCGTGGTATTCCTACACTGGAAGCGAGACGGCGACAGAAGCGGGCGTGACTTACGCCACAAAGTCGACCACTGAGCCCGCCAACTGGGGCTCGACCTCGGCCATCGCCGAGGCCGCCAATACGGCTACCTACGGCAAGGATGTCATCCGCATCAGCGGCCTCTCGGGGAATATTACGGTCTCCACCGGCGAACACACGAACTCAGGCCGTGGCGGTTATTGCGGTCTGCAAATCGTCAACACGGGCAATCTCATTACGGGCTCGACCTTCACCGCTTCGCCCTCCGGCACGGATGTCACTTTTGGCGACATCAACTGGAATGAAGAGGGCGGCTTGGTGCAAGGCGCGGCCAACTCCACCGAGGTGACGCTCGCGGCCGGAGCAACGCTGCGCGTGACCGAGGAGGTGACCCTAGAGACACTCAAGGTGATTTCCTCCGGGGATGTGACGATTGTCGGCACGGAAGCGGCATTAGCCAAGGTACTCAAGATTGATGCCACCGAAGTGACCGGAACGGCAACGCTGGCCTACACGAACACCTCTGCTACACCCGCAATTCCGACGCTCTCTGGTATCGATGTCTTCAAGAAGCAGGGCACGGAGAACTTCGCCCCCACTTCCAACGCGCCCTTTGCTGGCGTGCAGATTATCGCCGAAGCAGGCACCTCGACCTTTAACCTGGACCTTACGGGGATGAAGGCCACCGCCGAAAAGCCCTTCACCGTCACCGGCGAGAACACGGCTGCGAACTTCCAGGGCTCGGGCTACAACAAGGCCCCGGATGGCGGCACCTTGAAAGCAACCAATGGTGCCACCTTGGGCATCACCGGCACGAACCCCTTCTCCAGTTCAAACCCCGTGGCTATCCTGGTGGACAGCGCCAACCTGGCCATCACGCACGGTGGCAGCAACCACGTCAAGGCCGGACTGGTGACCCTCTCGAACAGCTCGGCCATCACCATCGCCGGCAAGGCAAACGCTTGGGCTAGTGAGGGTTTCGTCCTCCTCGGCGAGAGCAACAAGTTGGTGGCGGAGTCCGGCGAGAACACCGTCACCTATGGCGAAACGGACACCGCGCGCAATCGTCTGCGTATCCAGTCCGGCACCATCGAAGTGAAGGACGGCGCCACGCTCACCGTTGGCGTGGAGCTCGCCTCCGGGAGCGGCGAAGGCACCACCGGCGCGAACAGCACCATCACCAAGACCGGAGCCGGTCTGCTGAAGTTGGTGGACGCGGCCACCCCGGGCACGGTCAATGCCTCGGAGGGTACGCTCGACCTCGGTGCCCATCGCCCCACGAGCGTCACCCTTGGCGAGAGCGCCAAGTTGGTGGTCGCGCCCACGGCCACAGAACTGACCGCAGGCTCGATTACCTTGAACATCACCACTGGCACCTTGAGCGAGAGCAATGTCACCGTGACTGGTGCCACGATTGACTCTGTCTCCGGCTCCACGATTACCTTCACGATGACCGTTCCCGAATTGGAGACCTCCGGGGCTTGGTCGACGGCCCGCTGGTCGACGGGCTCCCTGCCGACGGCAGCGGCTAAGCTCATCGGTGGCGCAACACCCGAGGCTGCAATCATCGTCACCCTCGATACTGACCTCTCGGCCCTCTCCACGCTGGTCATCAGCGGGTATGTCACCCTCGTGACCACCGAGGCGCAAGCCACCATCCCGACCTGCGTTGCCCTGGACTCCGGCGCAACCCTGACCGTGAGCGCGCCCTTCAGCGGCCCGCTCACGGTGCCGACTGGCACGACGGTGAAGATGAATGGCATCACGATGGCCTCTGCGTTGACCGTGAACGGCACGCTCAAGACCTCGGGAACCACCTCGCTGACCGGCGGCAACACCGTCGCCGAGGGGGCCACGGTAGAGGTCCTCGGCGGTACGACCACCTTCGGCCTCGCCGGCGCGCAAGCCTTCAAGGGCACGCTGAAGGTTGCCTCCGGGGCCACCTTCAAGAACGGCACGGCCGATGGCCCGGACTACGACGGCAAGGCGCAGTTCGAAATCCACGGCACCTTGGAAGTGACGGGGCAGACCCGGTGGTCGCTCAACACCGGAACTGGCCTCCACCTCTACGATGGTGCCGAACTCAAAGGCACGGGCGACACGCAATTCGGCGCAGCCTTTGACTTCTACAACGGCGGCAAGGTGATTACGGAAGGCACAGTTGCCATCAATGCCCCCTTCGCGGTCCATAACGGCAGCGGCAAGGCGCTGGAGATTGAGACGGCAGCGGGGAGCGTTGTCACGATGACCAAGGCCATTAGCCCGACGCTCGGGGCCAACTCCACAGGCACCGTCAACTTCAAGAAGAGTGGCAAAGGCACCCTGACGATGACGGCCAACAGCACGCTGGTGGGTACGAACACCGTGGCCGATGGCACGCTCATCCTCTCCAGCGCCAACGGCGGCAGCAGCGCCTCGTGGGTCATCGACCCTGGGGCCACGCTCGAGAGCACAGGTAGCTTCACCGTTCCCTTCAGCAAGGGCGCGGGCGTGAAGATTACGAATAACGGCACCTTGCGCGTGGCG
>CAMGJH010000196.1 GCA_946056345.1 uncultured Lentisphaeraceae bacterium
CGATTACCATCCGGGGCGAAACGGATGTGATCCTCGAGGGCAAGCGCGAGACGATCCTCATTACCTCCATTCCTTATATGGTCAACAAGCAGGCGATGATTACCAAGATCGCCGAATTGGTCAAGAATGGCATTATCGAGGGCATTGCCGATATTCGCGACGAGACGAGCTTGAAGGATGGCATTCGCGTGGTCATCGAGCTCAAGCAGAACGCCAAGCCGGCCATCGTCATCCTCAACCAACTCTATAAGCACTCCGACCTGCAGTCGACCTTCGGCGCGAATATGATTGCCCTCGACCATGGGCGGCCGCGCCGGATGAACCTGCGCGAGTTCTTCCAGTGCTACGTGGACCACCGCTTCGAGGTGCACATCCGCCGTTGCCGCTACGAGTTGGCCCGCGCCAAGGAGCGTATCCACATCGTCGACGGCCTCTTGATTGCCCAGGACAACCTCGACGAGGTCATCCACATCATCCGCGATTCCAAGGCCAACGAGGAGGCCAAGACGCGCTTGATGGAGCGCTTCGGTTTCAGCGACGCGCAGGTGACGGCCATTCTCGAGATGCGTCTGCGCCAGCTCACCGGCTTGGAGCGCGACAAGTTGCTCGCCGAGCAGGCCGCGCTCCAGGCGCGTATTGCCGAATTGCAGGCTACCCTCGAGGATCCTGCGAAGGTCTTTGCCCTCATTAAGGCCGACCTCGAGGAGCTGCGCGACACATACACCAAGCCCAATGACCGCTTGACGCATATTATCCCGGCCGCCGGAGAGGTCAATCTGGAGGATTTGGTGGCCGACGAGCCGTGCGTCTTCACCCTCTCGCACCGCGGGTATATGAAGCGCACCTCCCTGGCCGAGTATGCCGCCCAGCGGCGCGGCGGGCAGGGGAAGCGCGGCGTGACAATCAAGGAGGAGGACTTCATCGAGCGCGTCTACGTGCCGATGACCCACGACACGCTCCTCTTCTTCTCCGACCGCGGCCGCGTCTACGCCGCGCGCGTCTTCGATTTGCGCGAGGCCGGGCGCACGCACACCGGCACCCACGTCTCCAATCTCCTGGTGGGGCTCCAGAAGGAGGAGCGCATCGTCGAGATCTTGCCCATCCGCGGCTTTGACGAGGGGCGCGAGATTACCTTTGTGCTGGAGGATGGCACTATCAAGCGCACCGCGCTGGTGGCTTTCAAGAATATCAATCGCCGCGGCATCATCGCCATCAACATCGAGCCGGGCAACGCGCTGGTCAAGGTGGCCCTTACCAAGCCCGGCGACCGCGTCTTTATGGCCACGCGCGAAGGCTTCGTCAACTGCTTTAAGATTGACGAAGTCCGCCCCGTGGGCCGTAACGCAATGGGCGTCTGCGGCATGCGCTTCAAGGTCCCTGGCGACCGCGTCTGCGGCTTTGCCATCGAGGAGCCGGAGGCCGACCTCCTCTTCGTCACCGAGAACGGCCGCGGGAAGCGCAGTGCCTTCAATGACTTCCGCGAGACCCACCGCGGCTCGATGGGCGTCATCGGCAACCCGCGCGAGAGCGAGAAGAACGGTAAGCTCGTCGGTATCGCCACGGTGAAGGGCGACGAGACGCTCGTCCTCCTAGCCACCAACGGCCTGCTCATTCGCACCCGCGTGAGCGAAGTGCGCACGATGGGCCGCACGGCCGCCGGTGTCAACTTCGTCCGCCTGCAGGAGGGCGCCTTGCTCGCGACCTTCTCGCTGGCCCCGGCCGAGGAGACCGTGGAGGCATCGAGCGGTGAGGGCTGTGAAGCGCCCGCGCCGGCCGAGACGGAGTCTGCGCCGACGGAACCGACGAGCGAAGCCTAAGGCTGAACGCGCACACGAGGGGTGGGTTGGAGCCAAGCGGCCCCCCGCCCCTCGCGCTTTCCCAACGCGATGCAGCTCACGCGCCAGCAGGTGATGACCTGGGCCCCTTCCAATGTGTTGGAAGCGGGCCTCAAGCTCTTGAAGGAGGACGCCGTCCAGGGGATGCAAGCGCAGGGGGAGATCCTGGGCGGCTCCCTGCGGCAGGGCGCTTCGCGACTAGTCGTTCGGCTGCGTCTGGCGGCGGGGAGTGCGCGGCCGCAGGTGATGTGCCCGTGCGCGGAGGGGCGTTCGGGAAAGGTCTGCGCGCACGCGGTGGCGTTGGGGCTCAAGTGGGCCAAGGAGCACGGCACGGGGGGGGAGGACTCGCTAACCTTCTCGGCAGAACGGGCGCCGACGCGCGAGGAGATTGTGCGCTGGGCCGGACCCTCGCTCGTGGCGCGGGCCGAAGGGCTCATCCGCCAAGGGGTCTTGGCGCAGGTGCGCTTTGCCTATCCCACCGGATCGGGCCGGGTGCGCATCCACGGCGGGGAACTGGCGGTCACCTTCCGAATGCTCTCCAACGGCCTGGCGGAGGGCAAGTGCCCCTGCGCCCAATCGCGCCAAGAGGGAATGCTCTGCGAACACATCGTCGCCCTGATGTTGGGGGTGATGCAGGCCTATGGCAATGCCGAACGCCGAGCTATCTACGCCCAGGAACGTGCCCGGGCCGCCTCGCTGGCCAGGGCGCAAGGGCTCATCACCCGCGCGGCCAACGGTCGCCTCGCAAGCCTCCTCATTCTCCTGCCGCGCGACCTGCCCAAACAATTCTGGGCGGGCACCGTCAAGGTGGCCATCCGCGTCTCCCTCAATGGCAAGGCCCTCCGCCCGCAAGATCTCCCGCCCGGCCCCTACGCCTTCTCCCCGGCCGACGAAAACCTCCTGGGCATTCTCGAAGACATCGCCGGCGGCCCCTTCCCCGACATCCTCACCCTCTCGGCCCGCGACGCAATGGCCATCCTCCGCTGCAGTGCGCAGAGTTGGGTCGGCTCGGCCGAGACGCGCCGGCGCTTGGTCTTCTCCACCGAGCCGGTCGCCACGCCCCTGCTCTTGGAGGCGGACCCGGAGCGCGACTCGGTCACCCTCCGTCTCCTCTGCCCCGAGGGCGGCGCGTGCCTGGCCGAGGGCTGCAACGGCTTTTGGGTCACCCCGACCGCCCTCCGCCCCCTCGCCAAAGGCCTCCTGCCCCCCTTCCACTCCCTCTACCGCCAGGCCGAGTCCATCCCGCGCCACAAGCTGATGGGCTTCTTCCACACCGAGTGGCCGCTCCTCACCGCGCAGCTGCCCGTGGCCGAAAGCAGCCTCACGCCCGACCTCTTCACCACCACCCCCGGCAAGCCCCGCTTCCGCCTCGAGCTCTCCGGCAGCACCGCCTCTATCTCGGCCACCGCCCGCGCCCTCTACGGCAACACCTGGGTCCCCCTCAAAGCGCCCGGCGAAGTCTCCGTCCCGGACCCCGACGACTTCTATCACTGTACCGTCCGCAATCCGCCGGCCGAGCGCGAGGCCCTCGAACGCCTCCACGCCATCGGCTTCTTCGGCGGTAAGCTCCTCCTTCGCGCCGCAGGGCAGAAT
>CAMGJH010000197.1 GCA_946056345.1 uncultured Lentisphaeraceae bacterium
CTTGTAGCGCGGGGTTCCAGCCGGCTTCGAGCAAGAAGACCTGGGGCAAGTGATAACTGAGGTAGTCGCTTGATTGCCCTAAGAAGGTAATACTTGTGAGGAAGAAACTTCCCAGTGCGTAGAGCACGCAGAGGAGGAGGGCGCGCCAGCGGCCGAGGCGCCAGGCAGCCCAGGCGGCCACGCCGCCGCCCAGGAGCCAGGCCGGGAGGAGCCAGTTCTGCCCCACGAGGTAGCCGAGCGAGGGGAGGCAACCGGCGATGGCCGGCCAGAGGGCCAGCGCGGCGAGCCCCTTGATGGCACCGCGCCAGGGGCGGGCTTCGTTCTCGGCGGCCACGCGCTTAGCCTCCAACGACGGTGCCGAGCTTGAAGATGGGCATAAACATACCGATGACGATGGTGCCGATGACCGCGCCCAGGAAGACCATCAGGAAGGGCTCGAGGAGGGAGGTGAGGGTGGCGAGGAGGGTTTCGACCTCTTCGTCGTAGGAGTCGGCGATGTTCGAGAGCATCTCGTCGATGCGGCCGCTCTTCTCGCCGGCGGCGATCATCCGCAGCATCAGGATGGGCATAAAGGGCTTGCCTTCCATCGAGGCGGCGAGGGTGTTGCCCTGCTCGACCTCGCCCTTGGCCTTCATAATGGAGGTCTCGAGGACCACGTTGCCGAGCGAGCGCGAGACAATCTCCATCGCTTCGACGATGGGTACGCCGCTGTTGAGCATCTGGGCGAAGAGTCGGCAGAAGCGGCCGATGCCGACCTTGAGGTTGAGCACGCCGAAGACGGGCATCTTGAGGCGGAAGCGGTCGAAGGCGAAGTGGCCGGCGGGGGTGGTTTTCCACTTCTTGAAGAGGAAGAAGGCGACCACGCCGCCGACGATGAGGTAGTACCAGTAGGCGCGGATGAAGTCGCTCATATCCATCAGCGCCTGGGTGAGGCCGGGGAGATCGGCCCCGAAGTCGCCGAACATCTCCACGAAGGTGGGCAGCACGAAGGTGATCAGCGCGCCGGCGATAATCAGGGCCATGCAGAGGACAACCGTGGGGTAGGTGAGGGCCGACTTGACCTTGCGCGCCAGGCGGGCCGAGGATTGGAGGATCTCGGCCAGACGCGCCAACACGTCCGCGAATTGTCCGCTGCGCTCGCCGGCGGCGACCATATTGATGTACATATCGTCAAAGACCGTCGGGAAGTCCGCCAGCGCCACGGAGAAGGGCTCGCCGCTCTCCAGCCGTTCGCGCAGCTGCTTGAGCACGGCCTTGAAGTTGGGGCTCTCGCACTGCTCTTCGAGGGTGGAGAGAGAGGCGAGGACGGACATGCCGGCGCGGAGCATACCGGCGATCTGCCGCGTGAAGGGCACCAGGTCCTTCTTCCGGATGGCGCTGGCGCCGGCGACCTTGCCTTTGGGCTTGCTGTTGAGTTTGGCCATAATCGTTTTCCTGTGTGCGAGGGGTTAGTCTTCGCCGCCGGTCACTTCGAGGGCGGCTTGGAGGGAGGTGACGCCTTGGCGGACCTTGCCGAGGCCGGCTTCCTTCAGGAAGACCATCTTGGACTTGACGGCGGCGGCCTTGAGTTCTTCGGCGCTGGCGCCGCGGATGATGAGGTTGCGGATGGCCTCCGAGACGGGGAGCACCTCCATAATCGCGCCGCGGCCCTTGTAGCCCGAGCCGTGGCACTTGGGGCAGTTGGGGTTGTGGCCGGGCTGGAAGAGCGTGGCGCCCTCGAAGAAGGCCGGGTCGATGTGGTTAACGCGCAGGACGTCGGCATCGAGCTCGGTGCAAGGCTCCTTGCAGACCGGGCAGAGGCGGCGGAAGAGGCGCTGGGCCTGGGCGCAGATGAGCGAGGAGCCGAGCATAAAGGGCTGGATGCCCATATCGATCAAGCGGGCGATGACACCGATGGCGGTGTTGGTGTGCAGGGTAGAGAGCACCAAGTGGCCGGTCAAAGCGGCCTTGACGGCGATGTCGGCGGTCTCGCCATCGCGGATTTCGCCCACGAGCACGATGTCGGGGTCCTGACGGAGCACCGAACGAAGCACCGAAGCGAAGGTGAGGCCGACCTGCTGGTTAACGTGCACTTGGTTAACGCCGGGCAGTTCGTATTCCACCGGGTCCTCGGCGGTGACGATGTTCACGTTGGGGGTGTTGAGGTCCTGCAAGCAGGAGTAGAGGGTGGTGGTCTTGCCAGAGCCGGTGGGGCCGGTCACCAAGATGATACCGTGGGGCTGATCGATGGCATACTTCATCGCCTCGTAGGCGAAGGGGTCGAGGCCGAGGGCCGAGAGACTCGGGGCGAGGTTGCTCTTATCGAGCGTACGCATGACCACCTTTTCGCCGTGGATGGTCGGCAGGATACTCACGCGGATGTCGACCTCCTTGTTCAGCGCGCGGATCTTGAAGCGGCCATCCTGCGGCACGCGCCGCTCGGCGATGTCCAGCTCCGAGAGAATCTTGATACGCGAGACGACCGCATCGTGCAATGCCTTGGGCGGGGCCGGGCGCTCGACCAGCTCGCCATCAATGCGGTAGCGCAGACGCGAGACCTTCTCCATTGCCTCGAAGTGAATATCCGAAGCGCCCGTGCGCAGCGCCTCGAGCATAATCATATTCACCATCCGGATAACTGGCGCGCCATCGGCATTTTCAATAGCCTTATCGAGCGTCTCGGGCTGCTGCTCCTCCTTGCCACCGGAGACCTCTAGGTCCTCCTCGTCCAACCGCATCACGTTTTCCATCGCGAGCATCGGGTTGGCGGCCTGGCGCTTGGCCTCCAGCGCGTTCAGCAGCGCCTCGACCTCCGCGGGCACGGCGGCCAGGGGCAGGACGCGGTTGTGGGTGGTGGCGGCCACCTCGTCCTGGATGAGCAGATCCGAGGGGTCGGCGAAGGCCACCGAGAGTTGCCGCCCCACCTTCTCGAGGGGCACGGCCTTGGCCTTGCGCCAAAAGGCCCACGGGGCCAGATCGAGCAGCCGCTCGGAGACCGGGAAGTCCGAGGCCAAGGTAATCGGCGCCATCCCGTAGTAGTCTGCCAGCGCGCAGGTGAGCGCCTGCGCGTCCATTGCCTTCTCGGCGGCAATCACCTTCTCTAGCGGGAGCCGTTCGGCGGCGGCCTTCTCAACCAGGGCGGCCAACACCTCTTCTCCCAGGAGCCCCTGCTCCTTGAGCGCGTCGGCAAGGGAGGCATAACGTTTGGCTTGCGGCATTACTCTCTCGCTCCTTTCTTCAGGTGCTTCCAGATGGCCCAGGCGAGCAATAGCGCCACGGTCAGCCCCAACGCGCCCCAACGCCGCGCCGGCGGCGGCTCGGCCGGACCTCCACGCTCGGCGGCCTCCAACTGTGCATCACTCATCGCGGCAATCTGTGCATAGGTGGCCTCGTTCTTCACCGGAGCCGTCATCCAAGCATTGACCTGCGCCG
>CAMGJH010000198.1 GCA_946056345.1 uncultured Lentisphaeraceae bacterium
TCGAGGAAGAGGTAGGCCACCGGCAACTTCCCTTCGCGCGCCAGGTGCAGGAGCAGCCCCACGGTGCTCGCGCCATCATTCGCGCCGACAAAGCTGGCAATGCCGCCTTTGGTGTCGAAGTGCGCGGCGAGGATGGCCACGGGCTTGGCGGCAGCCGGGAGATAGACATTGGTCATCGGCAGCCCCAGGCCGGAGGTGAAGGGCTGCAACTGCGCGCGCGGCCCCAACTGCGCGGCCAGCCACTCGGCGGCCCGGCGCCCGGCCTCGGTCCCGGCCTCGCGCTCGGGGCACGCCTCCAGAAAGCGCACCACCGCCTGCAACACGGCCTCCCCCTCGGCCTGATTGGTGTGCCCAGCGAACCACCCCGCAACCAATATAGCCGACAGCAGACAGCAGACAGCGGACAGCGCTGGCGCTCGATGTGGCGCGCCCGTCTGAGCCGTGGAAAGGATACCCCTTGGGCCAGCAGGCTGTCCGTCGCGTGAGCGGCTGTCCGCTGTCGGCTGTCCGCTGTCCGCTGTCATCACTCCACCCGCAGACCGAAGAGATTGAGCAGGCGATCGAGGTCGCCATTGCCATAGAAGTCAATCTCGAGGGTGCCCTTGGCGTGACGGCCGTTGGGGAGGGTCTTGCCGGGAATCAGGCGGACGGCGGTGCCGAAGTGGGCGTGCAGACGGTCGGTGAGGTCGCGCAGATAGGCCTCCGGGAGGTCATTCTTGGGCGAGCGCTTGAGCGAGGGGGGCATCAGCAGCTGGTTGACTGCGCGCTCGACGGCACGGACGGTCATATTCTCGGCCACGGCCTTGCGGCCCAGGCGGATGCGGTCCTCGGTCTTGGGCAGGGAGAGCAGCACCTTGGCGTGCCCGGGCGAGAGGCGGCCATCGGCCACCATCGCCTTGGTCTCGTCGGGCAATTCCAGCAGACGCAGGGCGTTGGCCACCGAGGGGCGGGCCTTGCCGACGCGCTCGGCCACCTCGCTCTGGCTCAGCCCAAAGCGCTCGGCGAGCGTGCGGTAGCCCTCGGCCTCCTCAATGGCATTGAGGTCGGCGCGCTGAATGTTCTCGACGATGGCCAGCTCGGCGGCGCGGCGGTCCTCGGCCTCCACTAGAATAATCGGCACATGCGTCAGCCCCGCGAGGGTGGCCGCGCGCAGACGCCGCTCGCCGCCGATGAGCTCGAAGTGGCCCTCGGGCAGCTTGCGGCAGATGAGCGGCTGGATAATTCCGTTGGCCTTGATCGAATCGGCCAGCTCCTGGAGCTCGGTCTCGTCAAAGGTCTGGCGCGGCTGCCAGGGCGAGCGCACCACCTCGGTGACCGGCACGGAGAGGATGCTGCCGCGCCCGGCCTCGGCGCGCGGTGCGGGCTCGGGCTCCGGCTCGCTCACGATGGGCTCGGGCGCGGCCACCGGCTTGGCCAACTTCTTGCCCAGGGCGGCAATCACCGGCCGCTGGATGGGCTTGACCGGCGCGGCAGGCGCGTCGATCAGCGCCCCCAACCCGCGCCCCAACCCCGTGTGACGGCCAGACTTCTTCTCTTGCTTCTTCACGCGCACCTCTTCTCTTAGGGGTACATACCCGAGCGCATCAGGCCGAGGGTCTCGGGCAGACCGGCCATCAGGTTGATATTCTGCAGGGCCGAGCCCGCCTGGCCCTTCATCAGGTTGTCGATATAGGAGACCACGCGCAGGCGGTTGACGCGCTCGTCGACGCTCACCACCAGGTCGCAGAAGTTCGTGCGCTGGACGCAGTTGGTGCCGATGGGGGCCTTCGAGCCATAGACCCGCACGAAGGGCGCGTCCTTGTAGAACTCGCGGTAGAGCGCCACGGCCTCGGCCTCGGTGAGGGGGGCCTTGAGCTGAGCGTAGAGCGTGCTCATAATGCCGCGGCAGATGGGCAGCACGTGGGCCGTGAAGGTCAGGCGCACCGCCTGGCCATACAGCAACGAAAGCTCGCGCTCCACCTCGCAGACGTGCTGGTGGCCGGCAAGCTTGTAGGCGTTCATATTCTCGTAGCGCGCCGGGTAGTGGAAGGTGGCCGCCAGCTTCTTGCCCGCGCCCGAGACGCCTGTCTTGCAGTCGCAAATCACGCTCATCGGGTCGAAGAGCTGCGCCTTGGCCGCCGGCGAGAGCCCCAGAATGCACGAACAGGCAAAACACCCCGGATTGCCCACCACGCTCGCGGCCTTAATCTCCTCGCGATGGAGCTCGGCCAGACCGTAGGCGTTCTTCCCCAACAGCTCGGGCGCGGCGTGGACCGGGTCCTTCCCGTGGCGCGTGGCGTAGTCGGCGTAGGCCTCAGCGGTCGTGAAACGGAAGTCGCCGGAGAAGTCCAGCACCTTCGCGCCCGCGGCCAAGACCTTCCCCGCCTCGTACATCCCCACGCGGTCGGGCGTCGAGAAGACCACGATGTCCGCCGGCGCCTGCGCACGCTCGTCGGCCGCATCCAAGATCGGCAAATCGCAGAAGCCCTCCAAGTGCGGGAAGAGCTCGCTGATGCGCTTACCCACGTCCTCGCGCGCCACCAACGCCGTAATCTCCGCCTCCGGATGCTGCTGCAGCAACTCAATCAGCCCAATGCCGCCATACCCGGTGGCGCCGATAATCTTAACCTTAACCATAACGCTTCCAATGCCCTTCACTTGGGAAAAACACCCCCACTATACCACAAATGCGCGCTGCGCGCGCGTGAACGGTGAGAGGTGAACGGTGAACGGATGTGGGGGCTCGCTCGCCCCCACGCCCCTCGGGAGCACGGGGTGCTCCACCCCGGCGCCAGCACCCTGCGGGCGCTGGCGCAATGAGCGTGTGCTGCGTTGCCCGTTCTGACGGGCCGCGTCCTCGCGGCCCGCACCTAGGGGCGCTGGCGCGCCCAGTGGCTAGCGGTTAGCTGTTAGCGGCTAGCACGCGGCGCGGAAGGCGGCCAGGGGCCGCCACTAAGCGTTTTGCGTTGCGCGCTCTGGCGGAGGGGCTGGGGAAAGGGAGAAAAGGCCCGGGGCCAATCATTATCCCCACGGGGATAATTCAATTAAGCCCGTGGGGATAATTCAATTAACCCCGGGGGCTTAATTATCTCGCCCGCCCCGGGCGGGACTTGAAATCGGGGCTGGCGGAACTTAAAGGCGGGCCGAGGCCGATTATTAACCCTAAGGGATAATTCAATTAACCCTAAGGGATAATTCAATTAACCCTAAGGGATAATTCAATTAACCCTGAGGGATAATTCCAATAACCCTTAGGGATAATTCAATTAACCCTAAGGGATAATTCAATTAACCCTGAGGGATAATTCCAATAACCCTTAGGGATAATAATTCCGCCCGCCCCGGGTTCGCCTCGCATCCGCCCCGGGTTCGCCTCGAGGTAGGCCCGGGTTGACCCTCGACCCGGGCCGGG
>CAMGJH010000199.1 GCA_946056345.1 uncultured Lentisphaeraceae bacterium
ACCCGGCCCGGGTCGACCTCGAACCCGGGCCTACCTCGAGGTGAACCCGGGGCGGGCGGAATTATTAACCCCCGGGCTTAATTGAATTATCCCTAAGGCTTAATTGAATTATCCCTAAGGGATAATTGAATTATCCCTAAGGGTTAATTATCGAACCCGGGGCGGATGGGAAAGCAGGGTGCACGAAAAAGGCCGCGGGGCCGCGGCCTATCAGAATGGGCAATGCAGGAAACGCCGCCGGCGGCCCTTCACGCGGGCCGAGAGGCCCGCTTCTGTCCCCTATCATTCGTCATCTGTCATCTCTCTTCTCTTCATCGCTCCAGCCGCCGCCGAGGGCTTTGTAGAGGGTGATGAGGTCGGTGAAGAGGGTGGCGCGGTGGGTGATGAGGGCCTCCTGGGCGGTGAGGAGGGCGCTCTGGCGGGTGAGGACGTCCTCGATGTCCTTTTCGCCGAACTCGTAGAGGCGGTCGGCGATGTCGAGGGCTTGGGCGCAGGTTTGGACGGTGCGCTGGAGGTCCTCGGTGCGGCAGGTTTCGTGGTAGTAGGCGAGCCAGGCGGTTTCGGCCTCCTGGTAGGCGGCGAGGACGGTGGCGCGGTAGTCCTGGATGGTGGCTTCGAGGGTGGCGCGGGTGGACTCGATTTGCTTGCGCCAGGTGCCGAAGCCGAAGATGTTCCAGGAGGCAGAGGGGCCGAAGCCGACCGAGCGGGTGTAGGCGCTCCAGGGGGAGAGGTCGGGCGAGGAGAGGCCGACGGTGCCGTTGAGGGCGAAGGTGGGGTAGATGGCGGCGGTGGCCACGCCGAGGGCGGCGTTCTGCGCGCGGACCTTCTCTTCGGCCTGGCGGATGTCGGCGCGGCGGCGAAGGAGTTCGTTGGCGGGGACCTTGGGGCGGGCCTCGGGGAGCTGGAGGGCATCGAGGGTCTCGGAGAGACGCGGCTCGGTGGCGTGCGGGGTGCGGCCGACAAGCTGGTCGAGGCGGAACTGGGCGGCCGCGCGCTGCTGGCGATAGGTGGGGATGCTCGAGCGGGTCTTGGAGACTTGCGACTCGGCGGTCACGAGGTCGTACTTGGGCAGGTCGCCGCTCTCGACGCGCTTTTGGACGCGGGTGAGGTTGCGCTCTTGGAGGGAGAGGTTGGCCTCTGCGATGGCGATTTGCGCGGTGTATTGGCGGACCTGGACGTAGGCTTCGGCGATGTCGGCGGCGAGGGCCACGCGCAGGTCTTGGAGGGTGTAGGCGAGGGCGGCCTCCTCGGCCTCGGCCTTCTCCACCGAGCGGCGGATGCCGCCAAAGAGGTCGAGCTCCCAGCGGGCATCGGCGGAGGCGCCGAGGCGCTTATCCCAGGAGCCGGTGTGGCCGCTGCCGCTCCAGCCGCGGCTCCAAGTGTAGGAGCCATCGGCCGAGAACTGGGGGTAGAAGCCGGCCTCGGTCTGCTCGCGGCTGGCGCGGGCGGCCAGGAGGCGCAATCGGGCGGCCTCGAGGCTCGGCGCGGCGCGCAGGCCCTCTTCCACCAGCTCGGTCAGGAGCGGGTCCTCGAAGGTGCGCCACCAGCGCGCAAGGCTTTCGAGCTCGGGATCTTCGCCGTAGAAGATCGGGGCGACGGGCTCAGGGGCCGGCGGCGGGGTGTAGTCCGCGCCGACGGTGGAGCCGGCCAAGGTCAGGAGCGAGAGCGCGCCGAGCGCGCACACGGAACGGGACGGTGCAACCATGCTTCCCCCCAATCTCCGCCGCAGATTAGAGGCGGGTGACGGATTCAATGACAACGGGATTGTTGGGCACATCGCCCATCCAGCCGGCGGTGCCGGTGGAAACAGCTTCGATAGCATCGACGACGTCGAAGCCGGCCGTGACGCGCCCGAAGACGGCGTAGCCGTAGGCCGAGGGGTTGGGCGCGCGGAAGTTCAAGAAGTCGTTATCGACGGTGTTGATGAAGAACTGCGCGGTGGCGGAGTGGATCTCCGGCGTGCGGGCCATCGCGATGGCGTACTTGACGTTTTTGAGGCCGTTGGCCGCCTCGTTGGGGATGGGCTCGTAGGTGGGCTTCTGCGCGAGCTCGGGGGTGAAGCCGCCGCCCTGGATCATAAAGCCCTGGATGACGCGGTGGAAGATGGTGCCGTTGTAGAAGCCCTCGTCGACGTAGCGCAGGAAGTTGGCGACGGTCTTGGGGGCTGCCGACTCGTCAAGCGCCAGCTTCATGTCGCCCTTGTTCGTTTTCATCAGGATGTTAGTCATCGGTGGGGTCCTTTCCGAGTTGCCGGGATGGCGCGGTGGCGGGAGAAAGAAGAGGGGCGCAGCCAGTGCACCATCACTCTTGCGAAAGTTCAGCGGCGAAGGCCTCCCATTGGGCCTTGACGTCCTGGAAATCGGTATCGAGCGCGGCCTCGCCCTGCAGCCCCAGTTGTTTGAGCTGCATCTGCACCTTGGGGAGGAGGGAGCGGCGGGTGGCAGGGGCCTTGGCCGCAGACTGGCGCAGCTTCTCGAGGGTCTGGCGCGAGGCGGCCAGGCGGGTGGTGGCGGCGTTCTTGGCAGCCAGAGCAATCGCCTCCTGGAACTCGGCGGCGCGGCTGGGCACGGTGCGCGAGAAGGTCTTGGCCAGCAGGAGCGCCTTGGAGGGCGTGCTGACGAGGGTCTCGCGGATCTCGGCATCGCTCTGCTCGATCCACGCCTCGCACCGCTTCAAGAGCGCCTGAGCCTCTTCGCCGGCCTCCCCACCGCGCTGGATGCGCTGGCGCAGAGTTTCGAGCGCCGGCTCGATGTTCTGCCCCACCAACAGGCGGCGCTCGAGGTCCTTACAGTGCCTGAGCGCCATCCCCTCGGCCAAGGAGGTGCCGACCACGTGGCGAACAGGGACGGCCTCAATGGCTTCTATTACCTTTGCCACGAAGTCTTTGTTGGCCGGGTGCCCGCCCCAGAAGAGCTGACCTTTGTGGTCGAAGATCATCGCATAGGGCACGCCATTGATGCGCGGACTGCCGGTCACCGAGAATTGCTGATAGACCGAGTAGTTGCACTTCGAGCGCTTGAGCAATTCGCGCACAGCCTCGTCATTCCGCTGCCAGACATGCGTGCCGATAACCAGCGCCGGCTTGCCCTTGATCTCGCGGGCCAGATCACCTATATGTGGCAGCACCGCGCGGCACGGCGGGCAGGTCAACCCAAAGGCCTCGACCACCACCACCTTGCCCTCCAGGTCGGCGGGCTTGAGCTTCGGCCCGCTCACGTGCATCTCGTCGGTGAGGTTGATCACCTCCAAAGCCGCTGCCACGGTCGCCCAAGCGACCGCAACCATCCCGCAAAGCCAGCGTTTCATCGTTCTCAATCCTCCTCGGTAAAGAACCGGATGCTGCTCTTCTTAAACTCGTGCGTGGAGAAGAAGACCTTGCCCGCCGGCGC
>CAMGJH010000200.1 GCA_946056345.1 uncultured Lentisphaeraceae bacterium
ATGGGCAAGGCCCCAGGCCTCGAGGCGGGAGTGGGGGTCAGAGGGTGTCATAGAGGTCCGTTTCGTCAGCTGCTTCGCCCGCCATCCAATCGCCGGTTGCGCCGGGGGTGTCGACCTCCTCGGGCGGGGTCGGTGCCGTATCCGCCCCGGGTTCGGGGGCGATCCGCCCCAGGTTCGGGGTCGACTCGGGGCGGGTGGACTGCGCTTGCGCCTGGACCGGTTTGAGCTTGGGGTCGGCGGCATTCATAAAGGGGGCCGCCTCGTCCCACGCCAAGGTCTGCAAGCGCTTGCGCGAGAGGGTGAGGGCGAAGGCCTCCGGGCTCGTGGGCTCCAGGAGTTTGGCGCGGCTGGTGTATTCGCGTAGCCAGTATTGGCGGATGAGGTCTTGCGCGTAGAGGAGCGGGGTGTATTCGCCGTCGGCGGCGATGCGGTCGGGCCCGGCGAAGAGGCGGCCGAGGTAGTCGGCAAAGTCGGGGTCGTCCTTGGGCGGGCAGAGGCAGGGGTCTCCGGCGAGAGCGGCCTTGACGGCCAGGTCGTAGAGGCGCGCGGCATAGGGGTTGTGGACGAAGTGCGGCGGCAGGTGCTGGATAAGGCAATTCATCACCTCCGGCTCGTGGAAGTGGTGGGCCAGCAGTTCGCAGAGGGCCCCGGCCAGGTTCTGCGAAGCCTCGATCTCGGCCAGGGAGGGGGTGGCCACGGGCGGTGGCTCGGGCGCGTTGGGCACGAAGGGCTCCTCGGGGCTAGGGAGGTCATCCACCGGCACCAAGTCGCCCGCCATCTCCTCCTCGGGGAGGAACTCCGCCTCGCTGGGCGGGGCAACCTCGGGGGCGCGGGACGCGGGGGCCGGCGTGCGGCCCTCCTGCTGCCTGGCCTGAAAGGCGCGGCGACGCTCCTCGGCCTCGGCGGCATCCGCGCGCAGGACCTCCAAGTCGCGCGTCAGGGTTTCGACCGGCAGACGGAGGGCCTCGGCAGTATCTTGGAGGAAACGCGCGGTAAGGACCGGCTCGGGGCAGTCGAGGACCGTTGCTACGGCCATCTTGGCCAGGCGCACGGTGGCATCCATCGCGTCCGGCGTGGCCTCCTGTTCGCGCAGACGGCGAATGAGGTAGGGGGCCGGGTCCTCGGCCTTGGCCAGGCAGTCGCGGAAGGCCTCCGCCCCGCGCGTGAGGAGGAGCGAATCGGGGTCCTCCCCCTCCGGGAGCGAGACGATGCGCACCGGCATCCCGGCCGCGAGGAAGAGCCCCATCGTGCGGATGGCGGCCTTGACCCCGGCCTTGTCGCCATCAAAGACGAGGTCGGCCGAATCGGCGCAACGCTTCAGGAGCGCCACGTGCTCTGCCGTGAAGGCTGTGCCCTGGGAGGCGAGGGCCACCGGGAAGCCGCAAGCGTGGCATCGGATGACGTCGATCTGCCCCTCGCAGACGATGGCGCGGCGGGGCGTGGCTTTGGCGATGGCCGCGCGGGCCAGGTGAAAGGCGTAGAGGGTGGTGGCCTTCTTGAAGATGGGCGTCTCGGGGCTGTTGACATACTTGCCGGTGTGGGCCGAGGGGCGCAGGAGGCGGCAGGAGAAGGCGATGACGCGGCCCTGGGGGTCGCAGATTGGGAAAGTGATGCGGCCGTGGAAGCGGTCGTAGTAGCGGTCGCCGGGGGTGCGGGGTGGGGCGAGGAGGCCGGCAGAGACGAGCTCGTCGGGGGTGAAGCCGTGTTTTTCGGCCCACTTGAGCAGCGCATCCTGGCGGTCGGGCGCGTAGCCCAGGCCGAAGCGCTCGGCGATCTCGCCATCGAGGGAGCGGCGCTGGAGGTAGGCGCGTGCCTCGGCCGCCTCGCGCGTCTGGAGCAGACAGCGACGGTAGAAGGCGGCGACCTCCTGATTGATTTGGTAGAGCTTGGCGCGGGCCTTGGCCTGGGGGTCGTAGCGCTCCTCCAACTTCACGCCGGCACGCTCGGCGAGTTTGCGCACGGCCTCGATGAAGGGGATGCCCTCATACTTCTGGACGAAGGTAAAGTGGTCCCCGCCCTCACCGCAGCCAAAGCACTTGTAGAAGCCCTTCTCGGTGTTGACGGTGAAGGAGGGGGTCTTCTCCTTGTGGAAGGGGCAGCAGGCCTTGGCGTTGCCCCCCGAGCTGTGCAGATCGACGCCATACTCGCCAATCAGGTCAACGAGGTCGATGCGGGACTTGATGTCGGCTAGGGTGTTGGCGTCAATGGTTGCCATCGGGCAACTCCTCGGCCCGGTGCTTGAGTTCGGGCAGGACGCTTTCGCCCTGCGGCAGGAGGTCGTTTATCTGCGCCTGCCAGAAGGTGAGGGCCGCCGCCGTCAGGGGGTTCTCCCCCTGTTCGTTGAGGGCCTTCTGCGCCTTCTCCCGCGTCACCGAGATGACCCCCGCAATCAAACTGGCAATCAGGAAAACTTTCCCCGCTCCGATGAGCGCCCCCAGAATGGCATTGAAGGGCTGGGGAATGAGGACCTCGCCCACGTGCTTGACCAACTTGGCCACCACCAAGAAGAGGATGCCCCCGACCACCGCCACCGTCACGGCCGCATAGAAGGTGTGCGCCTGCGCATCCAGCCCAGTGAGCGTGGCGGCCAAGGTGCTGCGTAGCGGCCCGTATGCACAGAAGACGACTCCCAGGCAGACGGCAATCCCCGCCAGCGGCGCCAACTCCCCAGTCAGCCCCCGCCACGCGCCGCGCAGGATGAAGAATAAAAAGACTAACGCTAGGGCGACTGAGAGCATCACATCCTCCGTGGTTCGGGAGCGGCCTCCGTTGCCGGGGCAATCTCCTCATCGGTTAAATAGCATGCGGGGTCCACGCCCCACACCTCGCCCGTGGCCGCTTCGCCGCGCGCACGGAAGTTCCCGCCGCAGATGTTTAGGAAGCGGCACGCCCGGCAACGCCCGGTGACGTAGCGCGGCTTCTCGCGCAGCTGGGCCAGGAGCGAACCTGGCGCCGGCGCGCCCCAAATCTCGCCAAAGGGCTGCTCGCGCACATTCCCGAGCGGTTTGTCGCGCCAAAACTGGTCGGGATAGACCGTGCCATCCCACGAGACGCACGATAGCCCGTTCCCCGAGGAGTTCCCGCCGTTCATCTGTAGCAGCTGCCACACATCGGCCGCGCGCGGACTCCCCTCCCGCACCATTCGCAACCAGAGGTAGGGCGCGTCGGCGTGGTTATCGACGGTGAGCACCTCCAGCGGAAAGCCGGCCTCGAAGGCCGCGCGCGTCTCATCGATAATGCGGTCGACCGCTGCGCGCGTCTCGGCGTGCGAAAGATCCTCCGCGCGCAGGTTCGCCCCGCGCCCTAGCTAAAAAAGGTGCTTCGTTTGTAAGTGATAAATTAGGATTATCAGAAGGAAG
>CAMGJH010000201.1 GCA_946056345.1 uncultured Lentisphaeraceae bacterium
AAGTTCATAATCGCTATCCTTACCTAAGAAAGCCGCATTATAGCACAAGCGCGCCAGCGGCGCGCGCGAAGCGCCTAACGGCGCGTGAACGGTGAGAGCAGAACGGTGAACGGAGCGCTCGCTGCGCTCGCGCGAGGGGGCCGCAGGGACGCGGCCGGTCAGAACGGGCGACGCAAAATGCGTCGTGGCGGCTGCTGGCCGCCCTCACGCGCTGCAGGTGCAAACCCTTCTCGGGCACCAAGCCCCCTCTCCAAGTTATCGACAGGGGCTGTCGATAACCCTGTCGATAACTCCCCCCTCAGACCGGGGTCAAAGCGCATCCGCCCCGGGTTGACCTCGAACCCGGGCCTACCTCGAGGCGAACCCGGGGCGGACAAAAATGTAAAACGGGCAGGGGTCGTTTTGACCCCGGGTTGACGGTTTTGGAGAATTGGGGCGGGAGACTACCGGGCGGTATGCGCTTGCCCTATTTGCGGGCGAGGCGTTTGAGGACCGCGCGGGCGGTCTGGGGAAGGAGGGCCAGGCAGGCGAGGCCGTAGGTGGCCGCGCCCAGGGCGATGAGGAGCGGCAGGCGCAGGAGGAGCGGCCAGGCGGGCAGGAGGCGGTCCGCCGCGAGGAGGAGGGCAGCCATCGCGGTGACGGCGATGGCCACGCGCGGGGTTTCGCGCAGGAGCGGGGCGAAGTTGGGCCGGAAGGTGCCGCCGCGGCGCAGGAGATGGAGGAGGATGAGGGTGTTGAGGAGCGAGGAGAGGACCGTCGAGGCGGCGATGCCGGCGTGGCGCCAGCCCTCGGGCAGGAGGAGGACGGAGAGGACGTTGCAGGTCACGTTGGCGAGGATGCACCAGGAGGCGACCTTGACCGGCGTACGCAGGTCCTTCTGCGCGTAGAAGAGGGGAACGAGGACCTTGTTGGCCGAGAAGATGAGCAGCCCCGGGGCGTAGGCGAGGATGGCGCGGGCGGTCCAGAGGGTGGACTGGGCCGTGAAGGCGCCGCGCTGGTAGATGAGCGCGACGGTGGGCTCGGCCAGGAGCATCAGCCCCAGGGTCATCGGCGCCATCAGAAAGAGGAGGTTGCGCAGCGCCTGGCAGAGGGTCTCGCCGGCGAGATGGGGCGCACCCTCGGCGAATTGGCGCGAGTAGGTGGGCAGGAGGACGGTGGCAAAGGCCGTGCCGAAGAGGCCCAGGGGCAGGTAGATGATGCGGTCGGCATATTCCAGGGCACTGGGCGCCCACGAGGCACCGTAGAAGGCCAGCCAGCCATCGAGGCAGATGTTGATTTGCGCGAGGGCAATGCCCAGCGAGGCTGGGCCCATCTGCAGGAGCACGCGCCGGACATAGGGCGAGGCGCGCCAGCCGCGCAGCGTCGGCCGCAGCACGTAGCCCACGCGCCGCAGCTCAGGGAGTTGGAAGAGGACCTGCGCGAGCCCGGCCAGGAGAATGCCCCAGCTCACCGCGCCAATGCGCCAGTAGCCCTCGGCCGGCAGGAAGGGGCAGAGCCCCACCAGCACCGCAATCCACACCACATTGAGCACCACCGGCGTCAGCGCCGGGATGGCAAAGCGCTCGTGCACCTGCAGCATCGCCGAGAGGATCGCCGCCACGCAGATGAGGAGCGCGTAGGGCAGCATAATGCGCATCAGCGGCATCGCCTCCGTCCAGCGCGAGGCCGCCCCACAGAGCCGCTCCACCCCGAAGGTCGCCGCAATCCCCACGCCCACTAGCAGTCCTAGCGCGCAGATGAGCAAGCCCAGAATGCGCGAAGCGAAAAGCTGCGCCCTCTCGCGCCCCTCCGCGCGCTCAATCTCCGTGAAAATCGGGATAAACGCCGCCCCCAACGCCCCCTCGCCAAAGAGCCGCCGGAAGAGGTTCGGCACGCGGAAGGCAATCACAAAGGCGCTCTGCAGCGTGCTCGTGCCAAAGAAGTGCGCCATCGCCACCTCCCGCACCAACCCAAACACCCGGCTCACCCCCGTCATCGCACTCACCACCCCAACCTTACCCAACAACTTCATACGCCTTCCTCCTGCCTCGCCAGAACCGCCGCCCTAGCGAGGCTGTCAATCTCGCGCGGCTGTTGCCCATGATAGTTCACCGCTGCCGCGCCCTCGCCAACCAGCCACTGCGCCAACCGATTGAGCACCACTGCATCTTGGCGGGTCATTGCTTTAGCTGCCGGCTGGTACGGCCAAGCAGCCGGCGCAAGCATCAACAATCGCCCGGCACAACAGGCCTCGAAGGCGCGGCCGGCGGGCTTGTTCAGTTCACTGAAGCCGCAATTGTGTAGGGTAATCAGCGAATAACCAGCCTGTAAGGCCTCGTAGGCAATCTGCCGCTCTCCATCACTGACGCAGGGCGAGAGCAGAACGATCCCGGCGCGCGCGGCCTGCAACCACGCCGCACGCTGTTCGGCAAAAAGCGACGAAGCAAAGACCGCCACGCGCGACCCATCGGCGCGGCGACGGATGTGGGCCACGCCATCGCGCCGATAGATAAAATCGCGCCGCGACACTTGCACCTGGACGAGCGGCCGCTGAAGCAGAAAGCGATTACCCAAGGCCATAAAGTGCGCCGTCTCCCCGGTGCTCAGCGGAACGGCCAGTTGATGGACCACGCGGAAGAGGGCGGGATGGGCGCGCTTGAGGGCCAACCGGCGCGGGTTGTCGAGCAAGTAAGCCCGCTCAGTGCGATAACGTGCGCGGGTCCAGAGGATGGCATCATGGAAGCCGGGGGACCAAAGGCTCCCTCCGGCGAGCAAGCTCGCCGGCACGCCGGGGGGTGCCGCCGTTGGCGGACACCATACTGCGCCCTGCACACCGCTGCCCCCCACCCCCCCCGCAACGCTTCTCCCCGCCTCCCCAAGTGCCACGTTTTCCCCCGCCGGGCCTGGTGCGGGGCATTCCCCCGCCGGAGGCGAGGGGGGCGGTTGGTGTCCGCCGGAGGCGGCACCCCCCGGCGTGCTCGCGAGCTTGCTCGCGAGGGTCCGTGCCATCGCGGTGGTGCGGGCCTTAAAGCTGCCGATAATCTGCCCCAAAGGGTGCTGCTGCGGCGTTCGGACCCGCAGAATGCCGTGCAGATGTTCTGGCATTAATTGGAGTTCGCGCGGCTCTACCCCGGGCCACACTTCGGCCAGGGCCTGCCATTGCGCTTGCACACACCGCCCCAGCGGCGAGGGCTCTAGGCGCGCCTTTACGTCTGTACCGACCACCTCGCCTAGCCAGGGGCGGGTGCGGTCAGCGAGCGTCAGCGTCACCATATAGGTGCCGGGTTGCCGATAATCCCAGTTTTCGGCCCGGCGCGCCATTGAGGCCTTCGTCTCACAGCGCGGCATTAGCTTTCCTTGGGCTTTTGCTTGAAGCA
>CAMGJH010000202.1 GCA_946056345.1 uncultured Lentisphaeraceae bacterium
TCGGCGATGAGGGTGTTGCCGTTGGGGAGGCGCTGGCAGCTGAAGATGGCCCCGCCGGTGGTGTCCTTGGCCACATATTCCCAGACCTTGTTGCCCTGCTCGTCCCACTCCTCGGCCTGACTGGTGGCGCCGAGGAGGTGGCCGTTGGGCAGCAGCCAGCCGTCGTTGTTGTTATTCCCGCGCCAGCGGCGGACCTCCGAGCCGTCGGGGTTGAGGAGGACGTAGTAGGCATTGCCGGCCAGCATCACCGGGTAATCCGGCCGACCGAGCTCGAAACCGCCCTTGGGCGCCTCTTGCGCGCGCCCCATCACCGCCAGACTGAGCCCGGCCACGAGCGCGCAGCACCACCGCGACAAGCCACTCATCGCGCTCTCCTTTCGCTTACTCAAAGCGGACCGTAGCCGCGTAGGCGTGGGCATCGAGCCCCTCCAGGCGGCCAAAGGTCTCAATGGCTTCGCGCGTCTCGGCCAGGTCGGCCTGCGAGAACTCCACGAAGGAACTGCGGCGGCGGAAGGTCTCGGCGGTGAGGCCGCTAAACATCCGCGCGGCCCCGCCCGTGGGCAGGACGTGGCTCGGGCCGGCCACGAAGTCGCCCGCGCTCTCAGGCGTCCAGTAGCCGACGAAGACGGCCCCGGCGCAGTTGATGAGCGGGAGGATGGCCTCGGCGTCGGCCACCTGCAGCTCCAGGTGTTCGGCGGCGAAACGGTTGCAGAGCGCCACGCCATCACGCGCCAGGTTGGGCACCACCGCGAAGCACATCCCGCCATTGGCCATCATCCGTTCGATGATCTCCCGGCGGTTGCGCACAGCCGTCTGCGCCAAGACCTCGGCCTTGACCGCCTCGGCGAAGTCCGCCGAATCGGTGACCAGGAAGCTCTTCTCCAGCCCGCTGCCGTGCTCGGCCTGCGAGAGGAGGTCGGCGGCAATCCACTTGGCCTTGCCGGCCTGGTCGGCGAGCACGCAAATCTCCGAGGGCCCGGCCACCTGGTCGATGGCCACCGTGCCGTAGACCTGGCGCTTGGCGGCCGTCACAAAGGCGTTGCCCGGCCCGGCAATCAGCTCCACCGGTGCAATCCCCGCGCCGTAAGCCATCATGCCAATCGACTGAATACCGCCCACGCGGTAGACCTCCGTGGCCCCGGCCACGCGCAGGGCATAGAGCAAGGGCGCGGAGACCTCCAGCCCGCCGCGGCTGGGCGTGCAGGCCACAATCTCCCGGCACCCGGCGGCCTTCGCCAGCACCACGGTCATCAGCGAGGTGGAGGCCAGCGGCGCGGTGCCGCCGGGGATGTAGACGCCCACGCGGTCCATCGCGTGGAAGCGCTCGCCCAAGCGCCCGCCGTGGGGGGTGGGCATCGTCCAATCGGCGCGCAGCCCGGCCTTGGCAAAGGCTTCGATGCGCTCGGCGGCCTGGTGGATGGCGCGCTTGACCGTCTCGTCGCACTTCGCTTCGGCGGCGTCGAGCTCGGCTTCGGTGACGCGGATGGTCTCGGCGCTCAGCTCGGCCTTGTCGAAGGTGCGGCAGGCGTCGAGGACCGCTTCCAGGCCGCGCTCGCGGATGTCGGCCAGGCACTTGGCGGCGGCGGCTTCGGCGCGTTCGTCAAAGGCGGGGCGGCGGAGGAAGGCCTCCACCTCGGGGGTGGGGTTGTCGAGGGACCAGGGGTGAATTGCAATGGCAGGGTTGGACATCGGTGTTGCCTCTTATCACTAGGAACGGTTTACTCTTCGGCACCGGGAGCCGCGCCTTCGGGCGGCGGTTCGCCCTTGGCCTTGCGCTCTTGGTAGGCCTTGTAGGCGGCCTCGAAGGCGGCGATCTTCTTCTCGGTGTGCGTGTCGGGGCCGACGAGCGGGTCGAAGACGTAGTGGCGCTTGATGGGCCGGTTGAACTTCAGCAGGGCGGACATCTCCACCTCCACGACCTCGGCAAGCTTCTCCCGGACGGCGTTATTCATATCGGCCTTCTCGGCTTTCTTGCGCGCCTTCTTCTCGTCGCGCGAAGAGTAGCCAGTGTCGAGGAGGTTCTTGGCCGCCTTCATCGCGTTCTTCTGCTCGTTGAGCCTGGCGACCATCTCGCCATCCACGCGGGCCTTCTGCTTGGCAAACCAGGCATCGGCGGCCTTCTGGCTGGTGAAGGTCTTGTTCTTCACCTCGCGCAGGTAGACGAAGGGCTTGGTGGGATACTTCGGGAAGTCCTTATCGCCGGCCTTGCGCGCGTCGGCGAACTGCTTGTCCCAATCCTTCTTCACCTTGGCCATCGCCTTGTTGAAGACCGCCTTCTCCTCGGCAATCTCCGCCTTGAGCTCCTTAAACTGCTCCGGGCTCATCAGCGAGACCGCTTCCACCTTATACATATCAAAGAGTTGCACGCCGATAATCGTCTCGGCCCGCACCACGGCCGCACCCGCAGCCGCCAACAACAGGGTAAAGAGCACACGCTTCATCGTTCAGTTCCTCCGATTGCCCAACAGGCGCAAAAGATACAAGAAGAGGTTCACAAAGTCCAAGTAGAGCTCCAGCGCGCAGAGAATGCCCAGCTTACGCACCGTCGCCCCATCCAGTTCGCCCTCCGCCTCGGCCAGCAGCTTAACCTTCTGCGCGTCCCACGCCGTCAGCCCCGTGAAGAGCGCCACCCCAATCAGCGAGATCGCAAAGTCCAATCCGCTCGAGCGCATAAACCAATTCACCACCGAGGCAATAATCACCCCCCACAGCGCCATCACGCAGATGCGCCCAATCCCCGCCAGACTCCGCTCGCAGAGCGTGCCAATCAGCGCCATCCCCGCGAACATCCCCGCCGTGATGAAGAAGGTCAGCTGCACCGTCGCCACCGAATAGACCAGCAGCACCACCGAGAGCGTCATCCCATTCACCGCCGCGAAGATCGCGAACAGCACCGCCGCCGCCACCGGCGAGAGCTTCCGGAAGCCCCACGAAATCGCCATCACCAGCCCCACCTCTACCAGCGCGCAGACCATCCACAACCCCCGCGAGAGCGGAAACTCCCCCGCGCGAATGGCATTAGCCACCACCCACGCCACAAGCCCCGAGATGGCCAACCCCACGGCCATCCAACCATAGACGAAGTTGTAAATCCGGTTCACGCTCACCGACCGCGCCTCACTGCGCATCGCCAACGCATCCGGGTCCAGCATACCATTCATAACACGTCTCCTTTCATTCGCCCCCCAGTATAGCACAAATAAAGAGACGCCGTTAGCAAGGCGCGCTCACGGGCGAGGCCGCCGGCGCAGCCGCCAAGTCGCCCATACGCCCAGAAACCCCTTGAGTTGGTTAGCCGCGCTAACCAACTCAAGGGCCAATCCCAATCCGAGTCGCTCTACGGCTCCTGCGCGCC
>CAMGJH010000203.1 GCA_946056345.1 uncultured Lentisphaeraceae bacterium
GAGGTAGTCACGGGCAAAGCCGCGCACCTCAGCATTCTCGGCGATCTGCTCGGCCACAATGTCGCGCGCGCCCTTCAAGGCTGAGGCGACATCGGGCACCTCCTTGGCCGCGTCGACAAAGGCCTCGGCATCGACCTCCGGCGCACCGTGCGCGCCTTGCAGGAGGATGAGGTCGGCGAGCGGCTCGAGTCCACGTTCGCGGGCGACCATCGCGCGGGTACGGCGCTTGGGGCGATAGGGCAGGTAGAGATCCTCGAGGGCCGTTCGGGTGGTGCAGGCGAGGATTTGGGCCTTGAGTTCGTCGGTGAGTTTGCCCTGCTGGATGATGGAGGAGAGGATGGCTTCGCGCCGGGCTTCCAGTTCGCGGTGGTAGGCCAGGCGCTCTTGAATGGCACCGATCTGCACCTCATCGAGGTTGCCGTGGACCTCCTTGCGGTAGCGCGCAATGAAGGGGACAGTGCACCCCTCGGCCAAGAGTTTGGCCACGGCGGCGACCTGCCGGGGGGAGATGTTCAGCTCGGCGCCAATGCGGTCGCAAAAGTCGGGCGCGCTGTCCGAGGAGAGGGGCGTAAGGGGCATAACAGAAAAACTGCGCAGGAGGGGAAGGGCGAATGGGAAGGGGCAGACAACAGCCCCCCGGCCACGGCGAACCGCGGCAGCGAGGGGCTTTAGGCGTGGCCGGGCTTAGCCAATCTGCACGTCGGCCTGACGGCGGAGGGTGGCCACGTGGTCGGAGACGGCCTGACCGCGCTTGGCGTGGAGGAGGAAGTCGCGCACCTGGTCGTGGATTTCCTCGAGGGCGGGCTTGTGGCCGGGCTCCTCGCCGGTCTTGACGATGATATGGTAGCCAAACTGCGTCTCGAGGATCTCCGAGACGGTGTTGAGGGCGATGGTGAAGGCGACCTCCTCGAAGGGCTTGACCATCATCCCGCGGCCAAACCAGCCGAGCGAGCCGCCGTTGCTCTTGCCGCTGGGGCAATCCGAGTGGGCCTTGGCTTCGTCGGCGAAGGTGCTCTCGCCCTTGACGATGCGCTCGCGGATGGCGGCGAGCTTGGCCTTGGCGGCGGCCTTGGCCTCGGCGGTCTCCTGCTCGGGCTTGATGAGGATGTGCTGGGCCAGGACGCGCGGCTGGGTCTCGTATTCCTCGCTGTGATCGGCGTAGTGCTTGGCAATCTCCTCCTCGGTGGGGGGCGGGATTTCGCCGCAGACTTGGTCGATGAGCTTGCTGATCATCGCGCCCTGGCGGAGCTCCTGCTTGAAGGCCTCGACGGTCATCCCCTGGGCCTCGATGGCCTTGACGAGCTTGTCGCGGTCGCCGCCGAACTGGCCGATGTAGGTCTCGAACTGCGCGTCGAGCTCGGCGTCGGTGACGGGGATGTTCAAGCGCTTGGCCTCGTTGATGAGGAGCTTGGTGCCAATCGCCTGGTCGAGCGCACGGGCTTGGAGGACCTGCAACTGCTGGCGGATCTGCTGCTCGGGCAGCCCCTGCTGCTGGTAAAAGTGAATCAAGCGCTGCAACTCAAAGTCC
Organism: uncultured Lentisphaeraceae bacterium; assembly: GCA_946056345.1. GTDB lineage: Bacteria > Verrucomicrobiota > Kiritimatiellia > RFP12 > DVOR01 > Spyradenecus. The sequence continues at coordinate 1,529 of CAMGJH010000203.1, forward strand.
ACCGCCTCCTGCGGAATCGGTTCGCCATTGACCGTTGCGACAATCTTCTCTGCCATAATCTCTGCTTCCTTACTCTATCAATACGCATCTGCGTGGGAACAAAAGTGCGCGCAGTATAGCATATTTGCTACAATGGGCGTATGACAACGCTTGAAACGCTCCGTCCCCTCTTGGCTGAACTCCTCGGTCAGCCCATGCCCCCGCTCACCCGCCAGACCCCCTTCCGCGACCTGCCGGGGTGGGACTCCGTGGCCCACTTGGCGATGCTCCTGGGCCTTGAACGCCGCCTGGGTTTGACCTTTAGCGCCAAGCAGCTGACCTCCCTCAACACCGTCGGCGACCTGCTCGACGCCCTCCCCTAAGGTCCTTCCCCGATGAACCAAGCAGAACTCCTCGGCGAATTGGCCGACATCCTCGGCACCACCGGCCCCCTCACCCCCGAGACCCCCCTCGAAGCGCCCCTCACCTGGGACTCGATGGCCCTCCTGGCCTACCTCGCCTTCTTGCGCTTCCGCTTCAACATCACCCTCCCGGGCACCTCCTGCGCTGCCTTCCGCACCGTGGCCGACCTCCTGGCCCACATCCCGAAAGAGCCCTAACCGTGTTCTCCACCTTCTCCGGCCTGCGCCTCGACGCGCTCGCCTGCGCCCTCCCCGCCCACTGCCGCCCCCTCGAAGACTTCATCCCCCAGTTTGGTGCCGACAAGGTCGCCCGCTTCCGGGAGGTCGCCGGCATCGATGCTCTCCCCACCGCCCGCCCCGACCAGACCACCGCCTCGATGGCCGAAGCCGCCGCGCGCGACCTCATCGCCGCCGGGCGCCTCGACACCCAGCGCGTGGGCCTGCTCCTCTTCATCTCCCAGACTCCCGAGGCGCGTGCCCCGGCCACCGCCGCCCTCCTCCAGCACCGCCTCGGCCTCGACGAAGCCTGCCTGGCCCTCGACCTCAACCAAGGCTGCTCCGGCTTCCTCCTCGGCCTCCTCACCGCCGCGCACTTCCTCCAAAACCCGGCCCTCTCCCAGGTCCTCATCCTCGGCGGCGACACCCTCTCGCGCCTCGTCGACCCCGCCGACCCCGCCACCGCGATGCTCTTTGGCGACGGTGCCTTCGCCGCCCTCGTCTCGCGCGATGAGGCCGCCGAGCCCTGGCATTTCCTCGCTGCCACCGCCGGCAGCGAAGCCATCAACATCCCCCTCGCCGCTCCCTTCTCAATGGCCGGCACCGACGTCTTCAACTTCACCATCACTCGCGTCCCCGAGCAGATCCAAGACTTCCTTGGCCGGACCCACACCACCCTCGCGGACTTCGACCTCCTCCTCCTCCACCAGGCCAACGCCTTCATCGTCCGCCAAATCGCCCGCCTCCTCCGCCTACCACCGGACAAGGCCCCCTGCCTGATGAGCCAGTGCGGCAACACCTCCTCGGCCTCCCTCCCCCTCCTCTGCTGCGACCTCGCGCCCACGCTCGCCCCCGGCCCCAAATGCCTCCTCCTCTCCGCCTTCGGCGTCGGCCTCTCCTGGCTCACCGCCTCCCTCTCCTTCGACTTCTCCAACTGCCTCCCCCTCCGCCGCCTCTAATCCCCCGCTCCGGGTAGTTTTTACGATAGGCGATAGACGACAGCCGAAAAGGCTCTCGCTGGCGGTGGAAAGCCCGGTCAATAAACTGCCATCCCCTCCGTCTCGGCCCGCGCAACCGTTCACCGTTCACTGTTCACCGTTCACGGGGCGCGCAGCGCCCCCGGTCGCTTTACATTTTTGTCCGCCCCGGGTTCGCCTCGAGGTAGGCCCGGGTTGACCC
>CAMGJH010000204.1 GCA_946056345.1 uncultured Lentisphaeraceae bacterium
GAAGGAGCTATGTCAAAAAGAGCACAAAGAAAGGCACGCAGGAAAAGAGAAAAGCACGAAAAGGCACGCGGAAAAGCTGCGTAGAAGGCTCGCAGGATTAAAGAAACACAAAGGGCGGCTGCGCAGGGCAACCATAAAGGCTTCGCAGCGCCCCACTCCGCCAGACCGATCGACCCCGAGATCAAAAAGCCCCTCGGAATACCCCCAAAAAAGGTAGGCCCTACCTCGAGGTGACCTAGGCCCTAGGTCGAGGCGAGGTAGGCCCTAGGTCGATATGACCTCGGCGCGGGCGCTTTCCGGGAGCTGTTGGATGAGCAGCGTGAATATTAGCGTGGCTTGCGGTTGGAGGGTAAAGAGGGTGTAGCGCTTGCCGTTGCAGGCGGTGAAGGAGAAGCGGTCGGCGGGGAAGCCTTGGAGCACGTCATCCCCCTGCGGGAACATCACCGAGAAGCGGCCAGGGAGATATTTGGGACGCACCGGGGCATAAGGAGCAGCCTCCAAGTAGGCTGTGATGGCGACGGCTTCGGCCTCGGTCGGCACCACCTCGCCCGGGGCCACAAGGACATTAGGCGCAGCCTTGGCCACAAAGCAGGGCGTTCCGACCACTGGCTCGGCAACGGCAAAGTAAGTCTCAGGGGCCTGGTTGAGCGTATGATAGAGCCACGGCGCGAAGACAGCCATCGGCGCGGGATGTTGCGTATCTAGCGTGAACATCGTGCGATGGAAGCGGTTATAGCGGCCATACCAAACGCATTGATCCAGAAGCCCCGAGGTGATACCCTCACGATAAGTCAGCCCCTGCGGATCAGCCTGGTAGCGTGCGAGCATCGCCTGAACCTCGCGACCAAGCCGAAATTGCAACACGGCCGTTGCCCCCAACCACAACAGTCCCACAAAAACCGCTACCACCGAAAGCACCCGCCAACGCGGCAGTTGCGCCCGCTGTTTGATTACTAACACCATCAATGCCATCGTTGTTGGCAACGCCACGCGAATAACCCCGTTCGTTGAGATAATCAGATAACTGGCGTAGGCGGCCGCAAAGTAGAGCCACCATTCGAGCGAACCCATTAGGATTGAACGCCAATCTCGCCGCTTGAGCCACAGCCCCCATAACAGCAGCAGTGCAAGCATTGGCGGCCACAGCAACAGGATGAAACTCACCTGCGAACGGACAATTTTGGCAATCATAAAGCCGAAGCCCCCGCCAATAATCGTCGAGGCCGCACGACTGCTAGAGGCTGGTCCCAACACCAAAAAGGCCCCGCCCATTGCCATCAACACCCACGCCACCGCCTGCTGTGGCGTAAACGCCACGCGCCGGGCACAGACCGAGCGGATAACCATACTCCCGGCCAACGCCGCAATCATCGGCAGCACAAAACACTCTTGCGTCCAACCATACAGAAAGGCAAATGGCACCATCCACCACCGCAGATGCCGCCATAGCACCATCGCAATCAAGGTCGCCGTCGCGGTCCACAAATAATCCAGCGCAAAGGCAATATTCAGCGTCGTCTCGCCATACCAAAGGCACCACCAAATCCCCACCGTTCCCAACGCCCACGCCCACGGGCTCGACCTCCCCCACCGCAACCTGCCCTCGTGCAAAATCAGCCAGGTGAAGAGCCCCCACATCACCGTGTTGAGCACATCAAAGAGCGTCCACAGACGAAAGCCCGAAAAGAACGCCGTAATCCCGTGCACAATCACCCGGCCATTCAACCCGGGAGTCATATAATCTCGATACTGCTGCCGGACAATGTCACCCAGTGAATGCACGCGATGGGTTGCGGCCAAGTCGCTATTCTGCCCGGCAAAGGCGTAAGAGAGCGTGTCGTGATCGTCGACGCAAAAGCGATTGAGACAGAAGACACCGAGCAGGAGTGCCGCGATGATGGCAACCGGGAGCCAGTGGCGTTTAAGGACTTGTAGCATCATTATCGTTCCTCCTGAATAAGGTAGACGGGGCGGCGCTTGGTTTCGAGGTAGGTTTTGGCGAGATAGGTGCCGAGGATACCGATAACGAAGAGTTGTAGGCCGCCTAGAAAGAGAATGAGGCACGCGAGCGTTGGCCAGCCGCCGACGGCCTCGCCCACCAGCCACGTCTTGCCGAGGATATAGAGCAGATAGACCAGGGCCGCCAGGCAACACACCAGCCCCAAAACAGACGCCAACTGTAACGGCGCAGCGGAGAAGGCGGAAAGCCCCTGAATACTGTAGCGCACAAGGCCCCAGAAGGACCACTTGCTCTCGCCCACCGCGCGGTCGACATTCTCAAACTCCAGCCAGCGTGTCCGAAAGCCGACCCACGCATAGATGCCCTTGGTAAAGCGATTGACCTCCGGCAGGGCTAGCACGGCATTGCACACCTGGCGCGTCATCATTCGATAGTCAGTCTCGCCGCCACGCATTCGCACCTCGGAAAGACGGTTGAGGAGCACATAGAAAAGCCGCGCAAAGGCACTCCGGATGGGCGGCTCGCCGGCGCGCGTTGTCCGCCGCGCGGCCACACAGTCTGCCTCGCCCCTAACTAGGATTGCTGTCATCTCCGGCAAGAGTTTCACCGGGTGCTGCAAGTCCACATCAAGCGTGACAATCCACTCGCCACTTGCCCGGCGCAACCCGGCCAACAGCGCCGCCTCCTTCCCAAAGTTACGCGAGAAGGAGAGATAGTGCACGGCCGGATCTGCCTCAGCCAGCTGCCGCAAGACCGTCAGACTCTCGTCTGTCGAGCCGTCATCGACGAAGACAAACTCCAATTCATAAGGCAACGCAAGTGCGCGCACCGCCTCGCGAAAGAGCGGAATGGCGCGAGCCTCATTAAAACACGGGACGACCAACGAGAGCTTCATGCCTGCTTCCCTTCGCCAAAGACCAACCACCGGCTAACACCATAGTTTAGCACCACAACAACCACGCCGATTGCCACCTTCGCCGGCAACTCCGGTAGCCGCGCCAAGTCAATCGCCAGATAGACCAACAAGACATCCAGCGCACCTGTTGCCAGACGCGAAACCGTAAAAGAGAGCAACTCTCCCCCCAACGCCACCACCGACAGCCCCCGCCGCGCCCGAAAGACCCACCGCCGATTCGTCGCCCACGCAAACACCACCGAAGGGAACCACGCCAATGTGTTCGCAAGCCACCCCGAGAGCCCCGCCCCGCGAAAGAGCGCCAAGAAGAGAAGCAAATTGACCAGCGTGGTGCACACGCCGAAAAAGAGATAAAACCCCACATGCCACAGGTGCGATTGCCGCCCCTGTAGAACGCT
>CAMGJH010000205.1 GCA_946056345.1 uncultured Lentisphaeraceae bacterium
TTCATCGGCAGGGCGAACCACTGCTCACCGAGGCCGGCGGTCAAGCCGAACTTATTGGAGAGGGTCGCCGCGTTGAGCGCGACGGCGCCAGTGGCCTCGGTGCCATCGAGCAGCAACGAGACCGTGGTGCCCGTGGCGTAGTCGGCGGCGCTCGCCTCCTCGGCCTTCTTGCCATTGGAGACCTTCGCGCAAGCGAGCACGTAGTTCTGCGCAGCGACATCGCCATCAAGCTTCGCCTTCTTGACGGTAATCTGGCTCACACCGAAGTCGTAGGTGACCACGGCCATAGCCGTCGTGCTGAAGCCACCCTCCCCATCGGGCATAAGAACCAGGGTCGTCTCCAGGTTCGTGAAGCAATCGACCGCTTGTGCGCTGCCCTTTACCTCACCGACCGTATTCTGCGTTGTGAGGGCCGTCACCTGCGTGATGATATAGCCCTTGCCGGCCCACGCATCAAGCTCCTCTTGAATGGCCGTCTTCACCGCGTCGTTCTTGGAGACCGCTGCGGGCAGGGTGTCTGGCCCCAGCTTCTTCAACACGCTCATCGTCACATCCGTGCCAAAGAAGCCCGTTGCTTCGCTCAGGTAGAGGCCCTGCGCAGTGGCGGAGTCTTCCAGCGTGAAGTGTTCCAAACTCGCGGCGGCAAAGAGCATCAACTGGACTGGCTCGGTGGCGCGGACAGTCACCGTGCCGCTCTCGGGCCAGGTGATGTCTGCTCCCGTCAGCCTGAGCGAATAGCCAGCCGTAGAGTCCTTGGCATCGAAGATGGCCCCCGCCTCAAAGGCGATTGGCACCTCAATGGCCCCCTCACCAGAGAGCACCTGATTGGCAGCGACAGTCACCACCGGCTTGGTCGTCACCGACTTCGCAAGCTCCATAGAGAGTGTTGCGCTCTTAAGCGTCAACTCATTCACGCTCAAGCCCGTCTTGTTGTCACGCGCGGCGTACAACACCAAACCACTCTTAAGCGTCAACTTGCCGGGCGCCAAGCGGTTCGTCTGGTCGGCCGCAAAGACATACGTCGCTGCGGCTATGACCTCCACTTCACCTGCGCCGGTCACATTCGCATTCATCTGGCGAATGGTGTCAACCTGCAGCTTACCGCCTTCGGCAATCGTCACCGTTGTCGTTGCCGGCAACATCACATTCGCAGACCCAGCCTTTCCAGCTGTGCTGACTGTGTAGGTGGCCCCGGCAGCAATATCAATCGCGCTGATATCGCACCCCGTGGCCGCCTGCGTGACCTGCGTCGCGCTCGTGCCGTCGCCGATGACCACCTTGCCTGCGCCGGTGAGGGCCTTCGAGAGCGTCGTTGCCACCGTGTTGTTCAGCGTCAAGGTGGAGCCGGAAGCCACCTCAAGCGCCAGTGCGCAGGAGGCCTGGGCGCTCTCGTCTTCGCCCGTCACCGTGCCGAGGGTGCCATTCAGCGTCACCGCGGAGGCCGGGGTATCAGTCGAGGTCAAATCATTCGTGACCAAGATCTTTCCCGAGCCCGAGAAGGCAGCCGTATGGGTCACGGTGCCCGAGAGCGTCAGGGTCTTCTCTGCGGCCACTTCAACAAGACCCTCGCACGCGCCATTGAGGCGGAAGTTGGAGTTCACAATCAGCTTGCCCGCGCCCGTCTTGGCGATTGCATAATTGTCCTTGTAATCCCCAGTTCCGCCGTTTTCAGTGGTCTGCGCACGAACACCTGGGAGGTTGACCGTCACCCCTTCGGCGACATCGAGCGTCCAGTTGGCGCGCGCACGAAGGTTCGAGGCGAAGGTAATCTCGCCCGAGCCGGAGTTCGCGTCTGCCGCGCAGAAGGAGATGGTGTTGGCCTGGCCGGCCTCGGCATCGAACGCGCCATAGGTCGGATCGCCCGAGCCGGTCACCGTCGCGCCGGGATAGACGTAGAGCTTGTTGTGCGTGCGCGTCGTCCAGCGCTGCTGGCACATATCGAGCGTGCCATAGACCTTGATGGTCGCCGGGTTGGCGAAGTCCAACTTGTCCATCTCGGCCGTCTTCACGGCATGGGTCAGTGTGGCCCCGTGCGCAATCGTAATGTTACCGCCCAGCTTCTGGCCCGGCGTCTTAATCGAGAGCGTGCCCGAAGCGACCGTGAGGCTCCCCAAGAACTCGTTCGAGTCGGAGCCCCAAGTAATATCCCCATTCGTCGTCAACGAACCGCCCGAGGCCACCTTGATGGCGTTGTTAAAGGAGCGCGCACCCGTCACGCTGGTGCGATCGATGAGCAGGTTGCCGGTCACATTCAGCGGACCGCCCAGCCCCATAGCCGTCACCGTCACCGTGCCGGTGCCGGCAATCGTCTTTCCGCTCACGGTACGCAGCGTGGCGAAGGAGACAGGCCCATTCGCCGTTAGGTTATCCGAGGCCGTCACATCGGTGCCCGTCAGGTTGAAGGGGGTCCCGGTCAGCGCGCTCTCGAGCGTAATCGGCGTCGAGAAGGTGACCGTCTTGGAGGTGCTGCCATCCGTATTGGCCATAGAGCCCGCCTCGACCACAATCTTGCCCGAGGCGCCATTGACCGTTGTGTTCATCAGCCAGAAGCGTGCACTTCCCTGCTTCGTGAGCGTGTGCCCATTGAGCGTGAGGGTCGTTGCGCCATGCCCGCTCGCGAGCAAGCCGAAGTCCGCACCCGCCACCACCGTGGCATCGCCCAGAAGCGTCAACTTCTGAAGCTGCCGCTGTTCCGTCCCAATATTGTTCGTCTCGTTCTTGAGGGTCGCATTCGCCTCAAGCGTCACCTCGCGCAATAACAATCCGCCAGTGGAGCCGCGCCCGGCGAGGTTCAACGTTGCCCCGGACTTGACGAGCACATCGCCCGTGGCATCGGCGTAGGCAGTCGAGGACGCATCGATGTAGCCATTCGACGAGAACTTCAGCTCGCCGCTCCGGACAATCGAGCCGCCGGTGGTGGCGACATTCGCGCCGAGGGTGAGCGTGCCGCTACCGCCCTTGGCGAACTTGCCCGCGCCGGAAATGGACTTTTCGAGCGTCTCGGTGCCATCGGTCGTCACCTCAAAGATGCCGCCGCCCGCAACCGTCACCGCATTCGTCACGCGGTCGTTGACATCGCTCGCCGCCATCGCCACATAACCCGAGGTCGAGAGGGTCGCAACCGTCGTCGTCGTGTTCTGGCCAACCGTCAGTGTGGTCTTGGCGCTCGACCCCATCACAATCAACTCAGTAAAGGCGCCCGAAGCCGGTAGCTCAACCGTTGTTGTATCAGTCGTCACCGCCGAAGCGTCCACCTTCACCGCGCCGG
>CAMGJH010000206.1 GCA_946056345.1 uncultured Lentisphaeraceae bacterium
TCTTGGATGCCGTCTTCATCTTCGAGCTCAAGGTCAACCGCGATGGCAAGACCGGTGCTCAGGCCGCCCTCGCGCAGATCCGCGAACGCAACTATGCCGAGCCGCTGCGCAGCCACAACCTCCCCATCTACGCCATTGGCCTGGCCTTCGACCCCAAAACCCACCGTCTGGCCGACTCCGCCGCCGAGGCTTTGTAGCTGCGCGAGGTGGGTGCGCATTCCGCTTGCCCAACAGGCGGGGCTGTGGTATTATAGGAGCGTTTCAAGGTTGGGCCTTGATGGTATTGCGTAAGGAACGAACGGATGTACGAGAACGAGAAGCGCGAGAACGAAGTGATTATCCGCAATGGGTGGTTGCTGATTGTGGTGCCGTTGGTGTTGGGCATTGGCGGGGGTTGCCTGCTGTGTCCGGTGGCGGGGTTGCCGTGGGTGGCGGTGGCGTGGTTGGCGCTGTGCCTGGTCTTTTCTCTCTTTATGGCGTGGTTCTTCCGCAACCCCAAGCGCGTGCCGCCGGCGGGCGAGGAGAACATTGTCTCGGGCGCGGAGGGCACGGTGCGCTCAGTGCAGTACGTCACGGAAGATGACGGTTCGCCGGCGAGCGCGGTGGTCAGGGAGTTCTTCCCGGGTCAGCGCGCGGTGCGGATTTCCACCTTCCTCTCGCCGCTGCATGTCCACGTGAACCGCCTGTCGATCGGCGGCACGGTCAAGCTCTGCGAGTATCGCCACGGCAAACACCTGCTGACGATGGATGAGCGCTCTAGCCTCTACAATCAGCACTCGGTGGTGTTGGTGGAGGATGCCGATGGGCTGCGTTGCCTGCACAAGCAGATTACCGGGCCGGTGGTGCGGCGCGTGATCTTCTGGCTCGAGCAGGGCCAGCCGGTCAAACGCGGCGGCATCCTGGGGATGATGAAGTTCGGCAGCCGTATGGACATCTGGCTGCCGGCCGACCGCGTGACGGTGTGCGTGAACCCGGGCGACCCGGTGCGCGCGGGCGAGACGGTGATTGCCAAGCGCAAGTAAACGGCGAAGGAAGGTCACGATGCGCAAGATTCTCCATATCAAGAAGCCCTCGATGCAGGCGAACAAGGTGGTGTGCGTGAATGCCATCACCTCCGGCGCGCTCCTCTGCGGGTTGATGAGTATTCTCTACTCGGCCGCGGGGAACTTCTACTGGGGCGCGTTGCTCATCCTAGGCGCGATGATCCTCGATGGCATCGACGGCACCACCGCCCGTCTGCTCAAGGCCGAGACGCTCTTCGGTGCGGAGTTCGACACCTTCGTGGACATCACGGCCTTCGGCATCGCTCCGGCGATGCTGGTCTATTTCTACCTCTTCCACGACTTCGGCACGGCGCTGACCAAGGCGGCCATCCACCCGGTGGGGGCGCTGATTGCGTTGGCGATTGTTCTCTCCGGAGCCATTCGCCTAGCGCGCTTCAAGGTGGTCGATGAGGACCACGGGATGAGCGGCTACACGGGGATGCCCATCACGGTCAACGCCCTGTGTCTGGCGGGGATCGTCCTCTTCATTGAAGCGTGGAAGGCTAAGAACGGCTGGGGCGCGGCCCATCCGCTGCCGGCGTGGGTGACGCTTCAGGATGGCGGCTGGCTCTCGTGGCTGATGTACATCAACTGTGTCATCTGCCTCTTCCTGCAGGTTTCGCCCTTCAAGTATCCCAAGCCGACGAATACGCCCATCGGCCAGCTTATCGGCATCCTCGCCTTCGTGGGACTCTTCATCCACCCGAAGACCGCCGTCATCAGCTGCTGCTACCTGGTGCCCGTCACGCTCTTCTATATCTATGTGGCACCCTTTTGGTATACTCTCAAGCGCCGCTGGCAGGAAAAGCATGCGGCGTAAAGGACTGTCTTAAGTTAGTTAAGTTGCTTGTTGCATGAACGTTACAGAGAAGATTCTTCGCGCCCACCTCGTTGCCGGAAACCCCGTCGTTGGGGAAGAGGTGGCTATTCGTATCGACCAGACCCTCACGCAGGATGCCACCGGGACAATGGCCTATCTCCAATTCGAGAGCATGGGCATCGACCGCGTCAAGACCGAGCTCTCGGTGAGCTACGTGGACCACAACACCGTGCAAATCGGCTTCGAGAATGCCGATGACCACGATTACCTGCAGTCGGTGGCGCGCAAGTATGGCATCATCTATTCCAAGCCCGGAAACGGCATCTGCCACCAGCTCCACCTCGAGCGCTTCGGCAAGCCGGGCAAGACGCTGATTGGCTCGGATTCCCACACCCCCACGGGCGGCGGCATCGGGATGGTCGCCATTGGCGCGGGCGGTATCGATGTGGCCGTCGCGATGGGCGGCGGCGCCTACTACATCGCTTGGCCCAAGGTGGTGGGCATTCGCCTGACCGGCCGGCTCAACCCCGGCGTCTCGGCCAAGGATGTCATCCTCGCCGTGCTACGCCGCTTCGGCTCGAAGGGCAACGTCGGCAAGGTCTTTGAGTACACCGGTCCGGCCCTGGCCACGCTCGATGTGCCCAGCCGCGCCACCATCACCAATATGGGCGCCGAGCTCGGCGTGACCACCTCCGTCTTCCCCTCCGATGCCACCACCAAGGCCTTCCTCGAAGCCCAGGGCCGCGGCGGCGATTGGGTGGAGCTCCTGCCCGACGACCCGGCCGCCGACTACGACGAAACCTGGGAGCTCGACCTCTCTACCCTCGAGCCGCTGGCCGCTGCCCCGCACAACCCCGGCAACGTCGAGACCATCGCCGAGCACCTCGGCCAGAAGGTCCACCAGATTATGATCGGCTCGTGCACCAACTCCTCCTACCGCGACATTAAGACCGTGGCGCTGTTGCTCAAGGGCAAGCAGGTCCACCCCGATGTGGAGGTCGGCATTGCCTGCGGCTCGAAGCAGGTGGTGCGGATGTTGGCCGACGAAGGGCTGCTGGGCGAGCTCATCGCCTCGGGCTGCCGCATTCTCGAGAACGCCTGCGGCTTCTGCATCGGCGCGCACATGAGCCCCTCGACTAACGCCGTCTGCCTGCGCACGAGCAACCGCAATTTCGAGGGCCGCTCGGGCACCCAGTCGGCCAAGGTCTACCTCGTCTCCCCCGAGACCGCCGCCGCCTCGGCCCTCGCCGGTGCCTTCGCCGATGCACGTGCACTCGCCGTGCCGGCCGTGCCGATGCCCAAGGCCTTCACGATTGACGACGGGATGTTCCTCTACCGTGACACCGCCGGCGCTGGCGTGCCGGGGACCGAGATCCTCCGCGGCCCGAACATTGGCCAGGTG
>CAMGJH010000207.1 GCA_946056345.1 uncultured Lentisphaeraceae bacterium
GTGGAGCGCCCTGCGCTCCCGAGGGGTGCGGGGGCGAGAAGCCCCTGCAACCGCCGCGCACCGTTCACCGTTCACCTCTCACCCCTCACGCGGGCGCAGCCCGCCCTTCGCGCGAGCGCAGCGAGCGCAAAAAAGGGGCTTGACGGCGGGGGCGGGCGGTGCTATTCTACGCGCCGTTATGCAGAAGTGTATGCGCAATATGGCCTTTGGCCGATGGCTCTGGCGAGAGAACTCGCCGGAACAGATTGCGCGATAAGCACTGAGCAGGAAGTGACGGCGGTCTAGCAGTGGATGCAGGCTGCCGTTTTTGTTTTTGGACCACGCAACGTCTCCGGGAAGTATTAGGACTTCTAGGGGGCGTTTTTTCGTTTAGCAGGGCATAGGATATGAAGCAAGTGATGGCATTTGAGCGGTTTGCGGCGCTGTGCGCGCAGGGGCGGCCGATTCCGTTGGTGGATGAGACGCTGGCGGACCTGGAGACGCCGGTGAGTGCGCTGGCGCGGGTGGCGGATCGGGAGGAGGTCTTCCTGCTGGAGAGCTGCGGGCAGGGGGGCAAGTTCAGCCGCTACTCCTTTATGGGCTTCTCGGCGCGCGGGGTCTTCACGGTCGAGGGCGCTCAGGCGTATGTGGAGGACGCGGCGGGGAAGCGGCCGTTGGCGCACCGCCTCACGCCGATGGACGCGCTCAAGGGGCTGCTGGGCAAGGCGCCGGTGGCGTGCGAGGAGTTGCCGCCGCTCTTTGGCGGCGCGGTGGGGTATGTGGGCTACGAGATGGTCAACGCCTTCGAGGAGCTGCCTAAGCCCAAGCAGCCGCGCGAGACGCCCGACGCGCTCTTCCTGCTGGTCGATGATATGCTTGTGTTCGACAATCAGCGCCACACCTTGATGGCGGTGGCGGTGGTGGATCCCGAGGCCTACGCTTCGCCGCGCGCGGCCTACGAGGCGGGGTTGGCGCGGCTGGAGGCGTTGAAGGCACCCTTCTATCAGCCGCGGCCGATGTTGCCCGAGCCCAAGCCGGAGGCCGAGCCGCCGCGTCTGCGCGGGAATATGGATAAGGAGAGCTACTGCGCGATGGTCGACAAGGCCAAGCAGGCGATCCGCGATGGGGAGTGCATTCAGGTGGTGCTCTCGCAGTGCTTTGGCGCGGAGGTGGAGATTGCGCCCGTGCAGCTCTACCGCGCCCTGCGTTCGGTCAATCCCTCGCCCTACACCTTCTTCTTCAAGCGCGGGGACTTGGTGCTGGTGGGCTCCTCGCCCGAGACGATGGTGCGCCTGGAGAAGGGCCGCAGCACGGTCCGCCCGATTGCCGGCACCCGCAAGCGCGGCCTCACCCCGGCGCAGGATTGCGCGGCGGCCGACGAGCTGCTCTCGGACGCGAAGGAGCGCGCCGAGCACGTGATGCTGGTCGACCTCGGGCGCAACGACCTGGGGCGGACGGCCGTCCCGGGCAGCGTCCACGTGGAGGACTTTATGCACATCGAGCGCTACTCGCACGTGATGCATTTGGTCAGCGACGTGCACGCGCTCCTGGCCGAGGGCTACGATGCCTTCGACCTGCTGCGCACAACCTTCCCGGCCGGCACCCTCAGCGGCGCGCCGAAGATCCGCGCGATGGAGCTCATCCACGAGCTTGAGCCCGAGGCGCGCGGGGTCTATGGCGGGGCCGTGGGCTACTTCTCCAACACCGGGAATATGGATTTGGCCATCACCATCCGCACCCTCCTGCTCAAGGGCCGCCGCCTGACCGTCCAGGCCGGCGCGGGAATCGTCTACGATTCGGTCCCCGAGAAGGAGTATGAGGAGACGATTAACAAGGCCTCGGCCATCTTCCAATCGATCCGTCTGGCCGCCAAGGGCTTCGAGCTGCGCTAAGAGAGAGGAGAAGACGCGATGATCTTCGTTCTGGATAACTACGACTCTTTCACCTACAACCTCGTCCACCTCCTCTACGCCCTGGGCGCCGAGGTGACCATCCGCCGCAATCGCGAGGTGACCCCCGCCGAGGTCCTCGCCCTCAAGCCCGATGGCATCCTCCTCTCGCCCGGGCCCTCCTCGCCCGAGCGCGCCGGGGTGCTCTGCGAGCTGGTGCGCGCCGGGGCCGAGGCGCGCGTGCCAATGTTCGGCGTCTGCCTGGGCCACCAGGCCATTGGCCACGTCTTCGGCGCGCGGGTCGTCCACGCCAAGACGGTGATGCACGGCAAGATTTCGGAGGTGACGCACGATGGGCGCGGCGTCTTTGAGGGGGTGCCCAACCCCTTCCGCGCCGTGCGCTACCACTCGCTGGCGCTCGATGCCGCCACCCTCCCCGCGTGTTTGGAGGCAACCGCCCACACGGCCGATGGCGAGGTGATGGGCATCCGCCACCGCGAGCTGCCCATCGAGGGCATTCAGTACCACCCCGAGTCCATCCTCACCGAGGCCGGCAAGCTCCAGCTCGCCAACTTCGTCCGGAGCTGCCGCCATGTTTAAGGAAGCCTTTAACGCCGTCCTGGAACGCCAGGACCTGCCCGAAGAGGCGATGAGCACTCTGCTCGAGGAGCTGCTGGAGGGGAAGGTCGACCCCGTGGCCTTCGGCGGCTTTCTGATTGCGGTGCGGATGAAGGGCGTGGCGCGTAGCGAGCTGACCGGCGCGGCACGCTTCCTGCTGCGCCACGCGGTGCCGATCGATACCGGGCTCCAGCCGGTGGTCGATATGGTCGGTACCGGAGGCGATGGCGGGGCGAGCTTTAACATCTCCACCTCCGCCGCCTTCGTGGCCGCCGGCGCGGGCGTGCCGATGGCCAAGCACGGTAACCGCGCGGTCAGCGGCAAATCGGGCTCGGCCGATGTGCTGGCCGCCTGCGGCTTTAACCTCGATTGCGCGCCCTCGGTGATGGAGCGGGCAATTGGCGAGATTGGGATTGGCTTCCTCTTTGCCCAGAAGCTCCACCCGGCCTTTGCCAAGGTTGGCCCGGTGCGCCGAGCGCTGGGCACGCGCACGCTCTTCAACCTCCTCGGGCCTTTGGTCAACCCGGCCCACGCCACCTCGGCGGTCATCGGCGTCTATAACGCGGCCGATACCGAGCTGATGGCCGGAGCATTGCAGGATTTGGGGATGCGCCGGGCGCTGGTGGTCCACGGCCAGGATGGACTCGACGAGCTCACCGTCACCACCGCCACGCGCATCACCGAGCTCGACCGCGAGGGCAACCTGCGCACCTACGAGCTCTACCCCGAGCTCCTCCTGGGCCAGCGCTACCCGGCGAACGACCTGCGCGGCG
>CAMGJH010000208.1 GCA_946056345.1 uncultured Lentisphaeraceae bacterium
CCTCGAGGTAGGCCCAGGTTGGCCTCGAGGTAGGCCCGGGTTCGTTTTGGGAGCAGGCCACAGCAAAACCTTCACGCGCCGGAGGCGCACCTCACGGCCCGTAGGGCCACCTCACGGTGGCCTCGCAACCCCCTTGCGCAGCGCGCACAAGGGGGTTGCGGGGGAGGGGGAAAACTTGGTAGGATAGGGGCTAGTCAGAAAGGAGTTAGCTTATGAAGAGCTTGTTGATTGGGTCTTTGTTGATGGCTGCGGGCGTGGTAACGGCGGCGGTGACGGAAGTGCGTTTCGAGCCGAATGGCGTGCCGGCCTTCTTGGGGCGGAATGACTTGCGGCAGGGAAAGTTGGTGGTGGTGGTGGACAAGGAGGCGAAGCAGGAGTATGTGCGCGTCTCGATTGCCGGGACCAAGCCGGTCGATGTCAAGACCATCCGCGCGGGCGAGGTGAAGGGGAGCGTGATGGGCGAAAATCTGAGCTTCCGTCTGCCGGTTAAGGCCGGGAAGAATGAGTTTCCGGTGACGATTGAGCCTTCGCCGAAGGCGGACATTGGGCGTAAGGTGGTGATCGAGGGTAAGGCGGTTCGCCTGGGTAGCCTGGTGACGCGGCCGGGGCAGAAGGTGAGCGATGCCGGGCGCAACAGTAAGAACTTCCGCATTCCGGGCATTGTCGAGACGCCGAAGGGGAACTTGGTGGCCGTCTTTGACAACCGCTTCAACCACGCGGGCGACCTGCCGGCGGACATCACGGTGGGCGTGAGCGTCTCCAAGGATAAGGGGAACACCTGGTCGCCCATTCGTACGGCCATTAGCTGCAAGGATTTGCCTGGCGGGAGTGGTATTGGCGATCCGGCGATTTTGTGCGACCCGAGCAACGGCCGCATCTGGGTGGCGGCTCTGCGCGCGCCCAACGCCGGCCATCCGATTTGGAAGTCCTCCACGGGCACGGTCGACCCCAAGGCCTGCGGTCAGTTCATTTTGGCCTACTCGGATAACGAGGGGCAGAGCTGGTCCAAGCCCATCAATATCACCGAGGAGATTAAGCGTCTGGCCGATCCGGACACGAAGGACTGGGGCTTGGTCTTCCAGGGGCCGGGCGCGGGCATCGCGATGACGGATGGCACGCTCGTTTTCCCGGCGCAGATTTGGGGGCATTGTGGCAAGGCCCCGCACCACGGCGTGCTGGTCTACTCCAAGGACCACGGTAAGACCTGGACGAGCTCGAAGGCGATGCCCTTCGGCGGGTCGGAGTCGACCGTCGCCGAGACGACCGATGGCGCGCTCCTCCTCAACACCCGCGAGGGCGGCGGCGGCTTGCGCGTGACCGGGCGGACCACCGACCTGGGGCAGACTTGGACGAAGTTGGAGACTTCGCCCCTCCGTCAGCCGGTCTGCCAGGGCGCCCTCTTGGCGATGAACAAGAAGCTCTACTTCTCGAACCCCAACTCCGGCAAGCGCGACACGATGACCGTCCGCGCCTCGGTCGACGACGGGAAGACCTGGAACGCGGGCATTGTCTACGATCCGCGTGGGTGCGCCGGTTACTCCTCCCTCTGCTCGGTGGGCGCGGACTCCCTCGGCGTGCTTTACGAGGGCAATAGCGACTACCTCTACTTCCTGCGCATTCCCCTTGCCGAGATCGATGGCGAGTGAGGCTATCGACCGTCTGGCCCGGAACCAACGCTACCTGGCGCTCGACTTCGAGACCACCGGCGTGGTGAAGGGCTATCCCTCGCTTCCGTGGCAACTTGGAGCGGTCACCCTTTCGCGCGGCGCCCTCGACCTGGGGGCCCCGCGTTTTGATACCTATCTGCGCGTGCCGGCCGATTACCCCTTCTCCCGCCACGCGCCGGGCGAGCACCGCGCCAATCGGGCGGCCATTGCGGTGGCGCCGGCCTTTGCAGAGCTCTGGCCGCAGTTGCACCAGTGCCTGGCAGCCGCCATCCCCGTGGCGCATAACACGGCCACTGAGCGCAATCTCCTCCTGCGCTTCGCCCCGATGACCCACTATCCCTGTTGGGTCGACACCCTGCCCCTGGCCCGAGCGGCCTATCCCGGGCTCGCCTCTTACGCGCTCGAGGCGTTGATTCCCCTTTTGGGGTTGCAGGATCGGCTGGAGGCCTTGGTCTTTGGGCGTGCCCCGCACGATGCCTACTATGATGCCGTGGCCTGCGCCTTGCTTTTGGAACATCTGTTGGCCTTGCCGGCGTGGGGCGTGCTGACGGTGGCGGATATTGCCTGTGCCAGATAATTGCGATGCCTATGAACAACTGCTCTTTGCATATTTCAACTGACCTTCCGCCGCAGGTTGCCCGTTGGCGCGCGGCGGTAGCCGCTGTTATCGTCCTCTTGGCGGCCGGGTCCTTTTGTCTGCTCAATACCCTGCCGGCCGAAGCGCCGGTGGCGGTTGACGCGGCCGAGGCGCTCGGGCGGGGTCTGGTGGCTTCGTTGCCGCTTTACTTGGTGCCGCTCGTGGTGGCCTTGGCTGTGCGGGGTGGGGCGGGGGCCTGGCTGAAGGAGGCCTTTCGGTGGCCGAAGGGCTTGGGGGTGGGGCCGTGGTTAGGCGCGCTGGGCTTCCTCTTTGCCGGGGAGATTGCCCTTTGCTCGGTGATTGCGCCCGTCGAGGAACAGGCGGCGATGGAGCTGTTGGCGCAGTGCTCGCTGCCGACCTTGTGCTGCGTGGCGGTGCCGCTCTGCGTGGCGGTGCCAGTGGTCGAGGAGTTGCTCTTCCGTGGGCTCTTGCAGGCGTGGGGATGCGGTCTGCTGCCGCTGGTTCTCTCGGCGGCGGTTTTCGCCCTGGCCCACGGGGTCAACGCCTTCCTGCTGCCGCTCTTTTGGACGGGGCTGGTGTTGGGCGTGGTGGCGCGGCAGAGCGGATCGCTTCTGCCTGGGATGATCCTGCACGCGCTCTTCAACGCGGTCAACCTCTTTGCCGTCCTGCTCTAGGAGTTTGTCTATGCGCCGTTTGCTTCTCTCGCTTGTGCTCTTGGCAGCGACCCTCGGGGCCGAAGAGGTGTTGGTCTGGCAGGACGAGTTTAACGTCGGTACCCTCAATAAGCAGTTCTGGACCCCGGAGGTGGGCTTTGTCCGCAACGAGCGGGCCGCGCAAATCTACCGAGCCGACCGCGTGGCCGTGCGCGGCGGGTCCTTGCAGTTGACGGCCACGTACAGCTCGCGCGGCTATCCCAATCCCTACCTCAACAAGGGCAATCGTGGGTCCTGGCAGAGCACTCGGCCGGCGGCGTACTACGCCTCAG
>CAMGJH010000209.1 GCA_946056345.1 uncultured Lentisphaeraceae bacterium
CTCAGGTGGTCTGCCGAAGAGCCGAATCTCTACGACGCGCGCGTTGCGCTAACCAATGGCGACGTGCGGGCGCTGAAGGTCGGCTTTCGGCGGATTGAGGTGGGCAAGCAGGGCGAGCTCTTGGTTAATGGCGTGAGCACGCTCCTCAAGGGCGTGAACCGCCACGAGATGGATCCGGACCGCGGCCGCGCGTTGACACGCGAGCGGATGGAGCAGGATGCGCGGCTAATTAAGGCTGGAAACTTCAACGCGGTGCGCACTTCGCACTATCCCAACCATCCCTATTGGTATGAACTCTGCGACCAGCTGGGCATCTATGTGATGGATGAAGCGAACGTCGAGGCCCATCAGATCCGTGGCACCGCCAATTGCTTGAACGACCGCCCTTCCTGGCACGCGGCCTACGAGTTCCGTATTCGCAATATGTTCGAGCGCGATAAGAACCACCCCTCCATCATTATGTGGTCGCTCGGCAACGAGACCGGTCCGGGCAAGAACCTGGCCGACCAGGGCGACTGGCTGAAGGCCAACGACCCCGGGCGCTTGGTCCACTACTGCGACTTCCCCGAGAACTCGCCGCACAACGATATGGATAGCGCTATGTACCGCACGCACGATACGCTGCGCGCCATCGCCAAGCGTCACACTCACCGGCCCTTCGTCCACGTGGAGTATGCTCATTCGATGGGCAACGCCTGTGGCAACTTCGATGAGTATATGGAGATCTACGAGACCTTCCCGCGGATGATTGGCGGCTTTATCTGGGACTTCGTGGACCAGAGCCTGCGCGCAGAGAAGGACGAGGCCACCGGCCTCTTCAAGGCCGCTCCCAAGACCGGGAAGTCCCTGGCCTTCGGCGGGCTCTTCGGCGACCGGCCGCACTTCGGCAGCTTCTGCGACAATGGCGTGGTGACCGCCGAGCGCGTGCCCAAAGGGCAGTTCTGGGCCATCAAGCACGCCCAGCAGTACTTCGGCTTCGCGTGGGATGGCGAGAAGAAGCAGCTTACCATCAAGAGCAAGTTCTTCCACAAGGTGGCTTCGGGTTACGCACTCTACAATAGCCACGGCGGCCTCTTGGCCAAGTTGCCCGACCTCAAGCCCGGCGAAGAGACCGTGGTGCCGATTGTCCTGAGCGGCACGCCGGATGCCGACTTCCCCGTCTTCATCTGCCAGGGCACGCCTGTCGCCGCGCAGATTCAGGAGTTAGCCGAGGCGTGGTTCGCCATCCCCACCGCCCAGGCGGCCGATTATGGCGCTGCCAAGAACGGCGCGAATGCCAAGTATCCCGAGATTGAGATGGCCGTGACGGAGGCGGATGGTGCTGTGGAGATTGCCCCTCAGGGCGGTGCGGCCGACGGCCCGAAGTTGACCTTCCGCGATGGCGTCCTCTCGCAGGTCCACTACAACGGCAAGGACCTGCTCGCCGCGCCCCCGCAGTTTACCCTCTTCCGCGCGCCGATCAATAACGATCGCTGGATTCGCGGCTCGGCCACCTGGCGTTCGCTGGTCAACCAGAAGAACCGCTGCGTGGCGATGACCTGGAAGCGCCTGCCCACCAAGCCCGAGGCCATTCAGGTGGTCGCGCGGATGGCCACCGAGGGCGGGAATGTGCCCTACGCCTACACGCTGGTCTGGACGGTCTTTATGAACACCATCACCTGCGAGGGCGTCTTCTATCCCGAGTCGCCGGAGGAGGTGGTGCCGCGCCTGGGCTTCGAACTGGCCGTCAACCCCGCCCTCGAGAATGTGCAGTACAACGCCCTAGGCCCCTGGGAGAACTACCCCGACCGCAAGAATGCCGTCTGGCGCGGGCGCTTCACCGCCAAGCCGGCCGACTTCTTCATCCCTTATTCCGAGACCCAGGAGTACGGCAACCGCGAGGAGGCTCGTTGGGTGCTCCTGAACGATGGCGAGGATTCCCTCTGCTTCTTCCCGGCTATCTCCGGGCAGACCTTCGCTTTCTCCGTGGCGCAGTGGGATGCCGTCACCCTCCACAAGGCGCAGTTGCCCTCGTTGCTGCCGCCGCCCGAGAAGACCTGGCTGCACATCGACTACGCCCAGACCGGTCTGGGCAACGGCTCCTGCGGGCCGCGCCCCTGGGCCGAGTATCTGGTCTATAACCGCCCCTTCACCTTCGGCTTCGCCCTGCGCTTCGGCTCGCGTCCCTTCCGTGCGCGGCCCTTCCGCGAGACCGCCGGCCTGGCGCTCGTGACGCGCGATGGCAAGAACCGCGTCTCTGTGGCCCCCGCCCGCCCCGGCGCGAAGGTGGAAGTGGCCGTCAACGGTGGCGACTTCAAGCCCTATGACGGGCCTTTCGAGCTCGAGAGCGGCACCGTGGCCGCCCGCATTCTGCCCGAGGGTGACCAGTTGCCGACCCCCGCCTTGGAGCGTCTCTTCCCCAAGGAGACCAAGCGCACCGCCTGGAAGGTGCTCGACGTCACCAGCGAAGAGCCCGGCGAAGGCAATGTGGCGCACATCTACGATGGCAATCCCAAGACCTATTGGCACACCGACTGGCGTAACGTCCACCCCGATTATCCCCACGCCTTCACCCTCGACTTCGGGGAGGTGCTGGAGGTCGCCGGCGTGAAGGCCCTGCCGCGTGTCGATGAGCTCAATGGCCTCATTGGCGCCTGCCGCATCGAACTCTCCGAGGATGGCAAGGCCTGGCGCGAAGTCTTCGCCGGTAAGACCGGCTGGACTCCCGCCAACCGCGCTTGGCGCACCTTCGAGCTGCCCGCCACCAAGGCCCGCTTCCTGCGCTTCACGGCCACGGCTCCCGCCGTCCCCGGCCAGATCTGGGCCACCTTGAGCGAGCTCTCGCTCATCGTCAAGTAGCCCACCGCCCGGGAGATGGTCGAGAACCCGATTACCTACTGTATGAACGTCCACCCCGGCGAGGACTTGCCGGCGGTGCGGCAGGCCTTGGAGGAGGTCACCCTGCCAGTGCGAGACGCGCTGGGCGCGGCGGCAGCAATCTTCCCTATTGGTCTACGCCTCGGGGCGACTGCGGCCGTGGCGCTGCGTGTGCAGGAGGAGATTCGGCGCTTCTCAGCCTTCCTGGCGCGCAACCGCCTCGCTGTCATCGGCATCAACGGCTTCCCCTACGGCGCCTTCCACGACCGCGCGGTGAAGACGTCTGTCTATGAGCCTGACTGGCTCGATCCCCGTCGCGTGCGCTACACCTGCAACCTCTTCTACGCCCTTTCCCGTCTCCCGCCCGCAGCGATGGGC
>CAMGJH010000210.1 GCA_946056345.1 uncultured Lentisphaeraceae bacterium
GCTCCCGTCGTGGCCTCCCGCCATAGCGACCTAAGAGACTGCTTGCCCGGACCCAAGAAAAGGGCATTAACGGCAGAAAAACATCCATCCTCAAAAAAGTTGCGCCAGTTTTTGGCGAAGTCGCATTAATTAGAAGTGAATGAACCAGAGAAAGAGCAGACAGTGGACAGCAGACAGCAGACAGTCGACAGTGCGCGGTAAACCGCGACGGAGGGGGTGGCAGTCCCTTGGCCAGGCTTTTCACCTCCGGCGAGAGCGTTCTCCTCTATCGCCCATCGCCTATCGAAAAAGTCACCCGCCCCGGGTTCGAGGTGAACTAGGCCCGGATCGAGGGCGAACCCGGGCCTACCTCGAGGCGAACCCGGGGCGGACAAAAATGTAAAACGGCCGGGGGAGATTTACATTTTGTGACAGGTGGGTTGGAGGTTCGGGGGCGTGGAGAGCGTGTTTTGGGCGGTTTGGGGCCTAATGAGCGACCGCAGGCAGCCAATTGTTGGCCTTGCTTTGACGCGTGAGAGCTTTGGCACGGCAATTGCAAGAAGGGTGTTAACTCAAGGAGTGCTATGAAGCTCATTATTGCCTACATCAAGCCTGAGCGGGTGAACGCGGTCAAGCGCGAACTCTTTGCTCGGGAGATTTACAAGCTCTCGATTACCAATGCCCTGGGCTGCGGCCAGCAGAAGGGCTATGTGGCGGCCTATCGCGGCACACAGACGGAGGTCAACCTGCTGCACAAGGTGCGTCTGGCGATTGCGGTGAACGACGACTTTGTCGAAACCACGGTCGAGGCGATTATTGCCGGGGCGCGGACCGATACGATTGGCGATGGCAAGATCTTCGTCTTGCCGATGGAGGAGTGCATTCGCATCCGCACGGGCGAACGCGGGGCTGCGGCAATTGGTTAAGGCATTGGAAGGAAGTAGAACGATGAAACGGCTTTGGATGGTTTCGAGTGCGGTGCTGGCAGCGGGCGCAGTTGGCGCGCAGGAGGCGGTCACCGGCGCGGGCAGTACGCCGGCGGAGATTGTCTTTCGGGTGGATAACCTGTGGATTATGATCGCCGCGATGCTCGTCTTTATGATGAACCTGGGCTTTGCGACGGTGGAGTCGGGGTTGGCCCGGGCGAAGAACTGCACCAATATTCTCTTCAAGAACCTGCTGGTGCCGTGCATTGGCCTCCTGACCTACGCCCTCTGCGGCTTCGCGCTGATGTACCCCGGGGAGGCGAATTGGCTGCTCGGGCGCGTGATTGGCTTTGCCGGCTGGGGCGTCTCCGAGCCTGGCACCGCCAACCTGATGCTCCACAACGGCGCTTACACCTACTGGACCGACTTCCTCTTCCAGGGAATGTTCGCCGCGACGGCCGCCACCATCGTCTCGGGTGCCGTGGCCGAGCGCGTCAAGCTCAACTCCTTCCTCCTCTTCACCTGCCTCTACGCGGCGGTGGTCTACCCGCTCATCGGCTCCTGGGGCTGGGGCGGCGGCTGGCTGCAACAGATGGGCTTCCACGACCTGGCAGGCTCGGCCTTCGTCCACACCGTCGGCGGCGCAGGTGCCCTGGCGGGCGTGCTGCTCCTGGGTCCGCGCATTGGCAAGTATGACGCCTCGGGCCGTCCGCTCGCCATCCCTGGCCACAGTATGCCGCTGGCGACCATCGGCGTCTTCCTCCTCTGGTTCGGCTGGTTCGGCTTCAACGGCGGCAGCGTCTTTAGCGCCGACCCCCGTGGCGTGAGTTACGTCCTCGTCACAACCTCCCTCGGTGCCTGCACCGGCACGGTCTGCGCGATGCTGATGAGCCAGATCCTTCTCGGCAAGCCCGATCTCTCGATGACCCTCAACGGCTGCCTGGTAGGCCTCGTGGCCATCACCGCCGGCGCCGACTGCGTCTCGATTCCCGCCGCGCTCGCCATCGGGGCCATTGGCGGGGCGATGGTCGTCCCGGCCGTGATGATGTTCGACCGTCTAGGGCTCGACGACCCCGTCGGCGCCCTCTCGGTTCACCTCTGCGGCGGCATCCTCGGCACCCTGGCCGTGGGTATCTTCTCGCCCGACTACGCCTTTACCACGCAACTGCTCGGCATCGCAGTGGTCTTCGCGGCGGCCTTTGCCTGCGCCCTGGCCCTCTTTGCCCTCCTCAAAGTCACCCTCGGCATCCGCGTAAGCGAGGCGGAGGAACTCCGCGGCCTCGACCTCGGCGAACACAACAACGAGGCCTATGCCGGCTTCCAAATCTTCACAAACCAATAAAACAAGATACAGTTCAATCTCTGACTACTGCAAGGCGCGCGGGCATTGCCCGCCGCCTTTTTCATCCCCCACCCCGGCGGCACGTTGGATAACTGGCGCAAGGGAAGTGTGTTATACTGGCGCAGATGAAGCACTTCGGACACGCAAAACAGGGTCCTGGACTGGACGAAGCGCGCGGCCGGGCGTGGACGCACGCGCAACAGCGCGTGCGTAGCTTGGCGGCCACGGGGTTTCGCAAGTTGATTAGGAATGGCTGGCTCCTCATCAGCTGGGAGGGGGTGTTGGGGCTGGTGGTGGATAGCACGCAGGTGCCGCCGTGGGCCGGCGTGCTCTCGCTGGGGATTGCCGGCGTGGTGTGCTGCTGCGTGCCAGACCTCGGGCGCGTGTGGCGGCAAGGCAGCACCCGGGCGCGCTGTTGGGTGGCGCTCTCGGCGATGACCGTCTTGCAGGCGCTCATCACCACCTCCCTGCAACACCAGCTTGCCTCGCAACTCTGGCCGGAGGTGCTCGCCGCAGCCGAGCCGGAGCTCCTGCGCTCAGTCATTCTGCAGACGCTGGGATTTGCAGCGTTGGCCGCGCCGGGGCTCTGCGTGCTGCTGGCGGGCTTTTGGCGCGTGGTGGGGCCTAAGGTGACGGCGCTCTGGCGGGAAATGGACCGCACCGAGCGCGTGGGGATGGCGCTCATCGCCCTCGGCCTGGCAGGCATCGTCTCGTGGGCCTACAGCCAAGCGAATATTTCCGAGATGCCCTTCGACGCCATCTACACCACCGACGGCACCCTCGCCGGCAGTCGCCCCTCCGCCTTCACCTTCCTCTTCCACCTCGAGAACGACTTCCGCCAACCGCTTTTCGCCCTCGGCGCGCTCCCCCTCATCAGCCCCTGCTGCTTCGTGCGCGACCTCCTCTCTGCGCTCGTCCCCCTCTCGCGCGGCTGGTGCGTGGCCATCACGCAGGTG
>CAMGJH010000211.1 GCA_946056345.1 uncultured Lentisphaeraceae bacterium
GCGAACCCGCCCCGCGCGTGCGTGCCCGTTCGCCTTAATCGAGGGGCCGCGCCGGCGGGGGGGCGCGGCGATGCGGCTTTCCTTCTCGCGCGCGATGGTGTATACTCGTTGCTGTTCGCGTTCGTTAGGTTTGCTTCTTAAGGAGGATGGTTATGCGTTGTTGGACAGGTTTGGTTGGGCTGGCCGCCTTGGCCGGGTTGATGGTCGGGTGCGGTGACCCGGGCACGGAGATTGTCTTGCAGGATGGCACGGTTATCCGGCCCGAGATTGTGATGGACGAGCACGGGAGTTGGAAGACGTCGAAGACGGTTTTGCCGGGGAACCCCAAGGCCGCGAAGCTTTCGGAGCGGCAGGATCGCAGTGCCGGTGTGGTGAAGACGATGGCGCAGGAGTCGTGCGGCATCAAGTATCAGTTGACGCTGCAGCGCAACGAGGCCAAGGACTACTGGCGCGTGTCGATGGACCTAACCAATATTACGCGTTCGCCCATTGGGATTGATCGGATTGTGGCCTTCTCGATGCCGGTGTCCGAGGAGAAGCAGCTCTCGATCTCCGGTAATACCGATGGTTCGGTGATTGTGGCCGAGTTGCCGAGCGGAGCCTGCGAGTATTTGGCCGTGGAGCACCCGATGGCCAAGCTCTCGGTGGGGCGGCCCGATGCCAAGTTCACCTGGACGGCCCAGGATGTGGCCAAGGGAACTTGGGAGTTTCCGGTGGTCACGCAGTCCGGCGACCTGACGCTCACCTTCCAATACACCGGTGGCAACCATCGCACCGACCTGGCGAAGGTGGAACTGGTGGGCACCGCGATTGCCGATGAGCACCCAGGTTTCACTGGAGGCAAGGCTTCGCAGAATGTCTATACGCTCCAGGGCGTGCCGGCCGGCAAGCAGACGGTGCGCGTCACCTTCGGCTACGAGGGAGATAACCGCACGCCCAATACGCGCGGCGAGGTCGCGTTGGGCGGCACGGCCCTCTCGGGCGAGCAGATGATTAGCGGCATTATCCCGATTGCCGACAGCATTGGTCCGGGCGAAACGTGGAGCTACGCGGTGGTCTATGGCACGGTCAAGGAGAAGAGCCAGCTTCGCCGCGCCTTCCAGGCCTACTTGGAGGAGGAGCGCGCGCACCCCTACCGCGTCTTCCCGCACTACAACTCGTGGTACGATGTGTGTATCAATCGCAATGATGCCCCCTGGGACAAGCGGATGAACGAGGCCGAGTGTTTGGCCTCGATGCAGGCCTTCCGCAAGGAGCTCGGCGCGCGTGGCGTTCATATCGATTCCTACCTCTGGGATGACGGCTGGGATAACTGGGATTCGCTCTGGGATTTCCACCCCGGCTTCCCCAACGGCTTCAAGGCGTTGGCTGACGAGGCGCACAAGGATGGTGCCTCCATTTCCGCTTGGCTGAGCCCCTGTGGCGGTTATGGCGGTTCGCATGCTGCGCGAGTGCGCTATGCCAAGCAGGCGGGCATCCTGGAGCCTAATGAGGGGCTCATGCGCCTCTCGCGCCCGAAGTATTATGCTGCCTTCCGCGACCGTTGCGTGGACATGATCAAGCAGTATGATATGAATATGTTTAAGTTCGACCGTATGGGCTCGGGATCGGATGCCACCGGTGCCTCCGCCCAACACGCGGCCGACCTCCGTGCCGTTGTCAAACTCATCGAGGAGTTGCGCGCGGCCAAGCAGAATGTCTTCATCAATGCCACCGTCGGCACCTGGGCTTCGCCCTTCTGGGTGATGTGGGCCGATAGCATCTGGCGCGGCGGCAACGACTGGGAGGGCCTTGGCCCTGGCCCGCAGCGCGAGCGCTGGATTACCTATCGCGACAACAAGATCTACGACCGCTTTGCCGCCCCCTGCCCGCTCTTCCCGCTCAACTCGATGATGATGCACGGCATCATCGTGGGTAAGAAGGGGCCGCCCGCCTGCATGGACCGCAGCGACTCGCCGGCCTCCACCCGCGCCTTTGCCAACGAGGTCTGGATGGGCGTGGCGTGCGGCACCGGATTGCAGGAATACTACATCACCCCCTCGCTGATGCACCCGCAGTGGTGGGACATCCTCGCCGACGGCATCAAGTGGTTGCGCGCCAACGAAGAGACCCTGCGCGATGTTCATTGGGTCTTGGGCGACCCGCAGGGCCCCGGCAACAGCTACAACGTCTATGGCTACGCCTCCCTCGGCAAGGCCAAGGGCATCGCCATCCTCCGCAACCCCAGCGATAAGCCCCAGTCCGTCACGGTGACCCCCGACGCGCTCCTCGAGATGCCCAAGGCCGCGCACGGCACCAAGATCCGCAGCCAGAAGGTGGTCTATTCTTCCGACCCCGAGGCCGCCGTGCCGACCTTTGCCGCCACCGATGAAGCCCGCGAGATCGCCCTCGAGCCCTTCGGCGTGCGCCTCATCGAGTGGGAACTCTAATTGGCTGACCGCTCCGCAGTGGAAAGCTCCTCCAGCTCGCGCTTGATGGCCCTCGACCTGATGCGCGGGCTGGATATGCTCTTCCTGACCGTTGTCGGGCCTCTGTTGTGGGCCTGCCAGCGCGTGTGGGGGGTGCCGGCCTGGCTGGAGTGGCAGTTGGTTCACATGCCCTGGGAGGGGCTGACGGCCTGGGACCTCATTATGCCGTGGTTCATCTTTATGTGCGGCGCAGCGGTCCCCTTTGCCCTGCCTAAACGGCTGGAGGGCGGTCGGCCCGGGCTGCGCTTTTGGCGCCATGTCCTCGGGCGCGTGGCGTTGCTATGGCTGCTGGGGATGGTCGTCCAAGGCAACCTCCTTTCCCTCAACTGGGCCCACTTCGCTTTCTACACCAACACCCTGCAAGCCATCGCCGCCGGCTACCTCATCGCCGCCCTGGCCCTCCTCCTGCCGCGCGTCTGGATGCGCTTGGCCCTCACCGTCACCCTCGCCCTCACCTACGCCCTGCTCCTGGCCACCTTGGGCGACTACTCGCCCACCGGCAACTTCGCCATCCGCGTAGAGCGCTGGGTCTTCCCGAGCAGCTCGGGCGACTACGCCTGGTGCCTCACCACGATGATGTTTGGCGCAATGACCCTCTGCGGAATGCACTGCACCGAACTCCTCCGCTCGCCGCGTCTGGAACCCTGGCGCAAACTCCTCGCCCTCGCTCTCCTCGGTGGCGGATGTCTCGGCGGCGGACTCCTCCTCGGCCTCTGGGAGCCG
>CAMGJH010000212.1 GCA_946056345.1 uncultured Lentisphaeraceae bacterium
GGGGTCATCCTGGTGGAGGCGATGGCTCAGTGCGGTGGCGCGGGCTACCGCTTGGGCACAACGGATGAGGAGCAGAAGCTCTTCCTCTTCGCCAAGCTCAACGAAGTGCGCTTCGTCAACCAGGTTCGCCCCGGGGACACGGTGCGCTACGAAATCGAGACGGTGAAGGCCACCGGTCGGCGCCTGGAGCAGAAGGGCAAGGGCTTCATCGTCGGCAAGGTCGACAAGCGCGGCAACCCGCTGGTGGCCGTCGAGGCCTCCTGGTTCTGCCTGGTGGTGCCGGCAGACGCGATGACCGAATAACCTCTCACAATAAGGAAGCTATCTATGTCCGAGACTCCGAAAGTCCGTGGCGGCCTCTGCCTCAATGTCGATGGCGAGGGCTGCAAGCAGTTTGTGGCGCGCGACATCCAG
Organism: uncultured Lentisphaeraceae bacterium; assembly: GCA_946056345.1. Lineage (GTDB taxonomy): Bacteria > Verrucomicrobiota > Kiritimatiellia > RFP12 > DVOR01 > Spyradenecus. The sequence continues at coordinate 415 of CAMGJH010000212.1, forward strand.
CGCGAGCAGGCCAAGGCCCCGATTGTCGGCGGCCCCAAGAGCGTCCTAGTGCTGGGCTGCTCAGGCGGCTATGGCCTCGCTTCGCGCATCGCGGCGGCCTTTGGCGGCCCGAAGGCCGACACCCTGGGTGTCTCCTTCGAGCGTGCCCCCACCGATCGCAAGGCCGGCTCGCCCGGTTGGTACAACAACGAGGCCTTTGACGAAGCGGCCAAGGCCGCCGGCCTCAAGGCCGTCACCATCTCCGCCGATGCCTTTGCCGACGCCACGCGCGAGACGGTGGCCCAGCTGGCCGCGGACAACGGCTTCGCGCCCTTCGACCTGGTGGTCTACTCCCTCGCTTCGCCCATGCGCACCGACCCCAAGAGCGGCATCACCTACAAGAGCGCCATCAAGCCCATCGGCAAGCCACACGTCGCCCGCACGCTGGACATTATGACCTGCGAGATGAAGGAAGTCGCCGTCGAGCCCGCCACGGATGAGGAAATCGCTGCCACCGTCAAGGTGATGGGCGGCGAGGACTGGGTGCTGTGGATGGACTTCCTCAAGGCCAAGGGCCTGCTGGCTAAGGGCTGCAAGACGGTGGCCTACTCCTACATCGGCCCCAAGTGCACGCAGGATATCTACCGCTCGGGCACCCTTGGCCGCGCCAAGGAGAACCTCGAAGCCTCCGCCAAGGCCATCACCGACGCGCTTGCTGACCTCGGCGGCGTGGGCGTGGTGAGCGTCAACAAGGCCCTCGTCACCCGCGCCTCGGCCGTCATCCCCGCGATGCCGCCCTACATCTCCTGCCTCTTCAAGGTGATGAAGGCCCACGGTTTGCACGAGGATTGCCTCGACCAGATTGACCGCCTCTTCCGCGAGCGTCTCTACTCGCCCGACGGCGCTATGCCCGTGGACGAAGCCGGGCGCATTCGCATTGACGACTGGGAGATGCGCCCGGAGATCCAGGCCGAGGTCGACGCCCTGATGGCCGCCCTCACCCCCGAGAACGTCGAGGCGACCACCGACATCGCCGGCTATCGCACCGACTTCCTCGCCCTCCACGGCTTCATCGGCTAAGCCCTGGCACGATTGCAACGAGCGAGGCGGCCTTACGCGGTCGCCTCGCTCGTTTTTACCCTCAGCCAAAGGCCGAAGAGGAGGAGGGCGAGTTCGAGCAGGAGGGTGACGGTGAGGCCGGGGCGCTCCATCGGCGCGAGTTCCACCGTCGAGCCGGGCAGGGAGAGGGCGAACTCCGAGCAGAGGTCGAGCACGCGCAGCAGGGCCACCCCCGCGCGGTTGCAGAGTTCGGAGATGGGCGCGAAGGCAAAGCCCGCCACCGCCGAGACGCACGCGCACCAGACAATCCCCAGGGTCAACCCCGGGATGAGCAGATTCAGCGCCAGCCCCACGAAGGAGAGTCGGCCAAAGAAGTAGAGCGAGAGGGGTGCGGCCGCTAGCCAGGCCGAAAGGGTCAGCGCCACCAACGCGGCCACGCGCCGGCGCAGCAGGACGTGCCAACTCGGCGGAGCGGGCAGCGCCCCGGGGTCGCGGTCGCTCTCCCCGGCACCCATCCAGCCCGCCAGCACCCGTTGCATCGGCGCCATACACAGCAAGATCCCGCCCATCACCGTAAAGGAGAGGATGGCCCCTACGTTCGCAATCCACCCCGGCTCGATAAGCAGCACCCCGGCGGCGGTGGCGAAGAGGGCCGCCGGCGCGCTCGCTTGCCGCAGCACCGTCGGCGCCAGGCAGTAGAGGATGGCCATCGAGCAGGCGCGCGCGGCCGAGGGCGGAATGCCGGTCAGGAGCAGATAGCCCACCAACGCTGGCGCGAGCACCACCGCTCGCCACCGCAACCGCACCCCCAGCGCGGCCATCACCCAAATCAGAAAGCCCGCCACAATCCCCACGTGCAACCCCGAGATGGCGAAGATGTGGATAATCCCGGCATCGGCGTAGCGCTCTCGCGCCTCGTAGGGCATCGTCGTTCGTCGCCCCAGCAGCATCGTCTGCAGCAAGAGCGCCTCCTCGCGCGCCACCCCCAGCGCCAGGTGCCCGGCCAGACGCTCGCGCAGCCCCGCCAGCCAATACTGCGCCCGTTCGGCCCCGCCGGGGGCCTCCAGCCGCTCGGCCTTCTCGCCCCGCGCGGAGAGGGCCAGGCGGTAGAGCGGCGCGCCGCGCCGGGGCTTGACCTGCAGCCGCCACCGCTCGCCCACCTGCGGGAAGTTTCCCGTGCGGTCGTAGAAGGAGACGCGCAGGTTGGTGCCGTGGACAGCCGTGCCATCGGCGAACCAGGCGTCATCCACCGAGAAGCGGCAGTAGGGCCCGCCCCGCTTGCGCGGCACAATCTGCCGGTCGTTCGAGACAGTGACCACCAGCGGGAAGGTGGCCCCGCTCGACTGCTGCTCGCGTAGCCGCGCCAGGACGGCGGCATTGCGGTCGTGATAGAGCCCCGCGCGCCAGGCGCTCAGCAGCAGCGCCACCACCCAGAGCGCCAGGGAAAGCTGCTTGGCCGAAAGTTTCGGCCGACCCCACGCGCGCACCATTCCCCCCGTCGCCGCCACCAACCACACCCACGGCAGCCCCACGAAGAAGCCCAGCGCCGTCCCCGCAATCACCGCCACTGCCCAGCCATAGAGCGGCCGATGGCGCGTCAGCCCGCCCTCCGCAACAAAGAGCCGCTCCAGGAAGGTCACTGCGCGCCTGGGACCGATTTGAGCGCGGGGTTATAGCAAGCGTGCGACGCGCGGAAGGAGTCATCCCACCGCGCGTGGGCAAAGATGCCATCCGAG
>CAMGJH010000213.1 GCA_946056345.1 uncultured Lentisphaeraceae bacterium
GGGGGGGGGGGGGGGGGGGGGGGGGGAGGGGGCACCGGCGGGGGGGGGGGTGTCGTCGAGGAGGGCGCCGATGGCGCAAGCATCGGGGGTGCCGGGCTCATCGGCGAGGACCCAGAGGCGGGGACCGGCGGTCATCAGCGCTTCGAGGAGACTGCAGGCGGGGGTGTCAGCACCAGCGGCGATGGCGGTGTAGGGGGCGGTGTTGTGGGCGAAGATGGAGTAGAGGCCGGGGGCGGCGTTGTAGACCGAGGTGCTGAAGCGGGTGGGAGAGACCTCGCCGGTGGCGTGGAAGTCGGCCACGATGCGGCGCGAGAGGGTGTCTTCGCCAGTGCGGGAGGCGAAGATGATGGGGAGGTGCTCGGTGAGGGAGGGGGGGAGGTCGGCAGTGAGTGCGTGCGCGAGGTGGAAGGCAATGGCTTGCAACCGCGAGAGGCGCCGGCGCTGGAGGGGCGGCACGAAGGCGAGGTCGGGCTTTTGGGTGAGGTCGGGCCACGTGGCGACGCGGCGGATGGCCAGGGGGGTGGGGCGTGGAGCGAGGGGCATGGCGGGGCCTAGGGTTGGGCGAAGAGGAGGGCGGTGTTAACGCCGCCGAAGGCGAAGTTGTGCGAGGCCACGAGCCCGGTTTGGATGGCGCGGCCTTCGCCCATAATGAAGTCGAGCTCGCCGCACTCGGGGTCTGGGTCGGTGAGGTTGAGGTTCGGGGGGAACCAGGCGTTGCGCATCGATTCGATGGCGAGGATGGCCTCGATGGAGCCACAGGCACCGAGGGCGTGGCCGATGTAGGACTTGAGGGTGGAGATGGGGGTGTGCTTGCCGTAGAGGGAGGCGGTGGCGGTGCCTTCGGCCACGTCGCCGCGGTCGGTGGCGGTGCCGTGGGCACTGATGTAGCCGACCTCTTCGGGGCGGCGATGGGCGTCTTCCAGGGCCAGGCGCATAGCGGTGGCCATTGTCTCGGAATTGGGCTGGGTGACGTGGCGGCCATCGGTGTTGGTGCCGAAGCCGACGACCTCGGCAAGGATGGTGGCGCCGCGGGCCAGGGCGTGGTCGCGCTCTTCCAGGATGAGGGCGCCGGCGCCTTCGCCGATGACCAGGCCATCGCGGTTGCGGTCGAAGGCGCGGGGGGTGGTCTTGGGCGCGGTATTGCGGCGGCTCGTCGCGAAGAGGGTGTCGAAGACGATGACTTGGGTGGGGTTGAAGGACTCGGCTCCGCCGGCAATCATGACGTCTTGCTGGCCAGCGCGGATGGCTTCGTAGGCCATGCCGATGGAGAGCGAGCCGGAGGTGCACGCGGTGTTGGTGGGGAAGATGCGCCCGGTGGTGCCGAAGTGGACCGAGAGGTTGACGGCGATGGTCTGGGGCATCATCTTGATGTAGGTGGCGCTGGTGACGTTGCGCACCACGTGGTCGGCCAGGACGGAGTAGAAGTCCATCAGCGCATCGCAGTTGCCCGAGCAGGAGCCGAAGGCGATGCCGGTGCGGCCGCTCTTGAGGATGGGGTCGTCGAGGAGCCCGGCTTGGGTGAGGGCTTGCTCGGCGGCGTTGAGCGAGAGGACCGATTCGCGGCCCATGGTGCGGATGACGCGGCGGTTGTAGCGCTCGGGGTAGTCGAAGTGTGCCGGGGCCCAGAGCGCGGTCTGCATCCCCTGATAACCTTGCAGTTCTTCGGAGCACTCGACGGCATTCTCGAGGGTGTGTAGGCGTGAGAAGGCGGTGGCAACATCATTGCCCAGGGCCGAGATGAGACCATAACCAGTGATGACGACTCGGCGCATTAGAACATCCCTCCATTGACGGAAATAACTTGGCGAGTGATATAAGCGGCCTCCTCTGAGAGCAGGAAGGCCACGAGCCCGGCCACCTCCTCGGGCTTGCCCAGACGGCGCATGGGAATGGCGGAGCGGACCTCCTCCAGCGGCAGTTCGGCGGTCATATCCGTCTCGATGATGCCCGGGGCGATGGCGTTGACGGTGATGCCGCGCTTGGCCACCTCCACAGCCAGGGCTTTGACTGCGCCGATGATGCCGGCTTTGGCCGCCGAGTAGTTCACCTGGCCGCGGTTACCCACCAGCCCGGAGACCGAGGAGAGGGCCACGATGCGCCCGCGAATGCGCGCGCTAATCATCGGCATTACGATGGGCTTGAGGACGTTGTAGAGGCCGTCGAGATCGGTGCGCAGGACGCGGTCCCACATGTCGCCTTCCAGGATGGGGAAGGGAGCGTCGTCGGCGATGCCGGCGTTGCAGACCACGCCGTAGTAGCAGCCGTTGTGCTCGATGTCCTCGGTGATGGCAGCGGCCGTGGCCTCGCGGTCGGCACAATCGAACTGCAGACAGGTGCCCGAGCAACCGAGGGGGGCGAGCTCGGCGGTGAGCGCGGTTAGGCGGTCGATGCCCGAGCGGCAGTGGAGGACGGGGTCGTAGCCACACTGGGCGAGTTTACGGGCGATGGCTTGGCCGATACCGCGGCTGGCGCCGGTGACGAGAACGCGTTTTGGGGACATAAGCAGAACTCCTTGGAAGGGGGTGGGGCGGCTAGAAGGCGGAGATTTCGCCCGCGGCAAACTGCGCGAGCTGTTCGGGCTCCGGTCGGAAGACGTTGAGGTTGGCCTCGGCGCAGAGCTGCCCGGTATCGTCGGTGATGGTGGCGTGGAAGGAGGCGAAAGCCTCATCGGAGAAGAGGGAGGTGACGGCGATGGTGTAGCAGCGGCCGGGCTCGAAGCGTGTGAGGGCGAGCTTGAGGCGGCGCGTGCCCAGGAAGAAGCCCACGCGCGGCGTTTGGCCAGCCCGGCGGTCGCGCAAGCCGACATAGGCCGCCACGGTCTGGGCCATATACTCCACCGAGACGCAGGGCGGCACGCCGCCGAGTTCGCCATCGTAGAGGAGGTCGCGCTCCGAGGGCACCACCCACGCTTGGAAGGGAACGCCATCGGCCTCGGAGAAACTTTCGGGGTCGTAGCCAGAGAGCAGGCTCATCGGTGCGCGGTGGGGGAGGAGGTCATCGAGCGTGTAGGTGGGGGACGGGGGCGGCTCTGGGGCGGCGGCTTCGCGGCGGCGGAGGATGAGGGTCGCGTTGCTGCCGCCGAAGGCAAAGGCGTTGGAGAGGACCGTGCGCGGCACCGGAGCTCCGGGGCGAGCAATGGGCAGGCGCGGGAGCTCGGGATCGAGCGCGCTGTCGGGGACGGGGTGG
>CAMGJH010000214.1 GCA_946056345.1 uncultured Lentisphaeraceae bacterium
AGGCCGCGTTCGTAGGTATCCAGCATAGTCTCATAGGGGTGCTTGCCGGGCTCCATATAGAGCGCTATGCGCTTTGTGCTGTCAAACATCTTCTGAAGGTACGGTTCGAACATGGAAAAGTCGCTTGCGGCTTTGGCGTCGTGCCATACGCTGTCCGCCTCGCTGCAAAGCTGCTGATACGCCACGAATTCGTCAATGCCGGCTCGTTGATATACTTCTCGATGTCGGGGATGATGAAGCTCTCGTCCTCGTCGGCAAAGGAGATGGCGGTGCCGGTGTGGCCGGCACGGCCGGTGCGGCCGATGCGGTGGACGTAGTCCTCGGGCTCGTAGGGGAAGTCGTAGTTGATGACGAAGGCGATGTCGTCCACATGGATGCCGCGCCCAGCGACATCGGTGGCCACCACGGTGCGGACCGAGCCGGCGCGGAAGGCTTCGAGAATCTTCAGGCGCTTGACCTGGTTGACGTCGCCGGAGAGCACCTCGCAGGGGATGCCGCGGCGGCGGAGGTTCTCGGCAATACGCTCGGTGGAGAACTTGCGGTTGCAGAAGATGATGGTCCGCGCCTCGAGGTTGTGAGCCAGGTGGTTGTAGAGGAGCTTGAACTTCTCTTCGCTGCGAGCGATGTAGACGATCTGGCGGACGGTGTCGGTGGCGAGGCTCTCGGACTCGATCTCGACGCGCACCGGGTCGCGCATCCACATGGCCGCAAGGTTCATCACCGTCTCGTTGAGGGTGGCGGAATAGAGCATCGTGCAGCGGTGGTCACGGTCGGGCAGACGGTTGACGATGGCGCGGACGTCGGGGATGAAGCCCATATCGAGCATCCGATCGGCCTCGTCAATCACCAGCGTGTCGACCTGGCGCAGGTCCACGATGTGGCTGCGCATGTAGTCCTTCAGGCGGCCGGGGGTGGCGACCAAGAGGTCCACCGGGGCTTCCTCGAGCTCGCGGCGCTGGCGGTCGTAATCCATCCCGCCGTAGACCGCAAGGGAGCGCACGTTCCCGCAATACTTGCCCAAGGCCTCGGCATCCTTGCAGATCTGGATGACCAACTCGCGGGTCGGGGCCAGGATGAGGGCGCGCGGGGTGCCAGGCTGGAGGTTGCGCTTCTCGGGGGTGTTCAGGTAGCGCGTCAGCACGGCAATGAGGAAGGCCGCGGTCTTGCCGGTACCCGTCTGGGCGCGCCCAGCCACATTCTTCCCGGCCAGGGAGAACTCGAGCGACTGCGCCTGGATGGGCGTGCAGTACTCAAAGCCCAAGTCTGCCACCGCGTGCAAAATCTCGCTCGGCAGCCCAAAGTCCACAAAGCGCTTCTTGCCCTCGGCCTCGGCCACCTGATAGCTCGCCGGGTCCCACGCGGCGTGAGCCTGCGCAAAAGCTTCGCGCTGCTCAGCGGTGAAGGCTCCCCCGGGGCGGCTGGCACCGGCGGGCGTGTTGCGCACTTCGCGATCGCCACGCGGGCGCTCGCTGCGCTCGCGGCGGGGGCGGTCCCCGCGGTCACGCCGGTCACGACGCGGACGGCCCTCGCGATCGGGGCGCTCGCGGCGCGGACGCTCCGACCTCTCGGAGCGCTCGCCACGGTTGCGGCGCTCGCCCTGTTCGGGCTTCTCCCGGCGCTCGGCGGAGTCCTTGGCAGCGCCCTCGGGGCGGGCACCCGGGCGGGCGGTGCGCGAGCGGCGCGGCGGCTGCAGCCCCGGCTCGCCGGTGCGCGGCTTGCGATTGCGCTCGGCTGCAGGCTTATCCTGCCCCCGGCCATTGCCGGAAGGCTTCGCGGGTTGTCCAAGCCCAAGGGCGGACTTCAATTTGGAAAGGAGACCCATACTTCGGCGTCCTCCTCGATAGATAAGATGGCACCAGGCTTAGGCGGCAGCTGCCAACCCGAGACTCCCGGATGAAAAGCGAAAGAAGGGCGACGTCTTCGCGCGAAGACGTCCGCCCCCTTCGGAAACCGTGCGGGCCAAGCCCGCCGGAGCATTAGCGCTTGGAGAACTGGAAGCGGGCACGGGCGCCACGCTGACCGGCTTTCTTGCGCTCCTTCATGCGCGAATCGCGGGTGAGGCAGCCAGCCTTCTTGAGGACGGCACGGAGGTTCTCGTCCATCGCGCAGAGGGCGCGGGAGAGGGCGTGGCGCATCGCACCGGCCTGGCCGGCGATGCCGCCACCCTTGGCCGAGACGAGCACATCGTACTTACCGGTGAGCTCGGTCATCGCGAAGGGCTGGTTGATGTAGGCACGCAGCGACTCGCTGGGGATGTAGCGCTCGATCTCGACGCCGTTGACGGTCCACTTGCCGGTGCCCTCGATCAGGCGCACGTGAGCGACAGCGGTCTTGCGGCGGCCAGTAGCCTTGGTCAAATCAGTAGCCATTTGGAAATCCTTTCGCTTCGGGTTAGAGGCTCAGCGGCTCAGGCTTCTGGGCAGCGTGCGGGTGCTCGGCGCCGGCGAAGACTTTCAGGCGGGTCATGCGAATGGTCGCGGTGTTGTTCTTCGGGAGCATCCCCCAGACCGCGTCGGTGATGAGGCGGGTGGGGTTCTTCTCGCGGATGACCGAAGCGGGCGTCTTGGAGAGGCCGCCGCGCCAGCCGGTGAAGTCCACATACTGCTTCTGCTCTTCCTTCTTACCGGTGAGCGCGACCTTCTGCGCATTGATCACAATCACGAAGGCGCCGGTATCGACCGACGGCGCAAAGTCGGGGCGGTCCTTGCCGCGGAGCACATTGGCCACCTTGACGGCCAAACGGCCGAGGGGCTTATCGGCCGCATCGATGATATACCACTTGCGGCTTTCGTTGTTGGGCAACTCGGGGAGAGTCGTCTTAGTCATAGTTTTACCCTGTCTTTCAGTTGACCGGGAACCACTCCAACGCCTTCAACGGTCCGGCGTTCGTGGCCCCCAATGCGCCGGTTCTGCCGGGGCGGAACAACAGGGAGTCGGGGCGTGTCCCGCCAATCCAGCGCATTTGGTCGGGTAAAATACCAAACAACGCCCCCAAAGGCAAGCAAAAAATGGCGCGGCGGCCGCGGATGAGGGCTCGCGGCGCTCGCGCGAGGGGGGCCGCGGGGACGCGGCCGGTCAGAACGGGCAATGCAAAACGCTTAGTTTCGGCCCGCAGGGCCCCTCTCCGAGTTATCGACAGGGGCTGTCGATAACCCTGTCGATAACTCCCCCCTCAGACCGGG
>CAMGJH010000215.1 GCA_946056345.1 uncultured Lentisphaeraceae bacterium
ACCTCGACGCGGCGGGTGAGGTTGCGGTTGAGGAGGTCGCCTGAGCCGATGAAGAGGCGTTCGTGGCCGGGGGGACCAAAGGCGAGGATACGGGAGTGTTCGAGGTGGTCGCCAACGATTGAGCGGATGGTGATGCGGTCGGTCAAGCCTGGGATGCCAGCTCGCAAACAGCAGATGCCACGGATGTAGAGCTCCACGGGGACGCCGGCTTGCGAGCATTCGATGAGTTTGGCGATAACGGGCAGGGAGTTGAGGCCGTTGGCCTTGATGAAGACGGCGGCGGGGCGGCCGGCGCGGGCCTCGGCAATTTCGGTGTCGAGCTCGGCGAGGAGACGGGAGAGGAAGCTTTCGGGGGCGACCCAGAGGCGGCGGGGGTGGTGGGCGCTCTCGCCGCGGCAAAGGGCGCGGAAGAGGGCGGCGGCATCGGCGGCGATGTCGGGGTCGGCCGTGAGGTAGGAAAGGTCGGTGTAGAGGGCGGCGGTCTTTTCGTTGTAGTTGCCGGTGCCGATTTGGGTAATGGCGCGGGGGGAGCCGTCGCGGCTGTCGGGGCGGTAGAGGATGAGGCAGACCTTGGCGTGGACCTTGCAGTGGGGCAGGCCGTAGAGGACGGTGCAGCCGGCTTCCTGGAGCATTTCGGCGTAGTTGATGTTGCTCTCTTCGTCGAAGCGGGCGCGCAGTTCGAGGAGGCAGAGGACGTCCTTACCGTGTTCGGCGGCGCGGGCGAGGGCCTGGGCGATGCGCGAGTTGGCGGCCAGACGGTAGAGGGTGATGCGGATGGCGGTGACCTCGGGATCCTCGGCGGCTTCTTCCAGGAGGCGGACGAAGGGGGTGAGGCTCTCGAAGGGGGTACAGAGGAGGCGCGGCTGCTCGCGGATGCGCTCGGCGATGGGGGCGCCTTCGGCCCAACGGGCGTGCGAGGGCTTACGGCGCGGGGCACTGAGGGCCTGCGCGCGCTCAGCGGGGAGGGCCTTGGCTAGGCCAAAGGCAAACTCGGGGCCGAGGGGGAGACTCTGCGTGATGGGTTCGACCCCGGCCGGGCACTTGAGGCGCGCGGTGAGCAGCTCGGCGAGCTCGGGGGAGGGGGCGGGGTGGACCTGTAGGCGGACGGGGGCGAGGCGTTTGCGCTTGCGGATAAAGTCGCGCATAATGCCGGCGAAGTCCTCCTCCTCGCCCTCGGCCGGGGAGAGATCGGCATTGCGCGTGACGCGGAGGATGAGGGTCTCATCGGGGGTGCCGCGGCCGAAGAGGCGCGGGGCAAAGAGGCGCACGATGTCGGGCGTATGCAGGAGCCAGAGACCGCTTTCGTCGGCGAAGAGGTGGAAGGCGGGGAGGGTGCCTAGGGGGATGATGCCCAGGGTGCGGCGGCCGAAGCGGGCGACGATGGCGCTCTCGCGGTCGCGCAAAAAGGGGAAGGGGCAGCGGGCGTCGGTGAAGAGTGGGGAGAGGAGGGGCTTGAGGGTCTCCTTGAAGAAGCGGGTCATCGCCAGGGCGCGGGGGCCCTCCAGCTTTTCGGCCTTCGGGAAGGCGATACCTTGGGCGGTGAGGGCGGCGACGAGTTCGGCGCTAGTGCGCTCGGCGTGGGTCATCAGCTCGGCCACACGCAGGCGGATGGCGGCGAGCTGTTCCTCGGGGCTCCAGCCGGTCTTGTCATCCACCGGCGGCTGGGGCTGATTGCGCGCGGCATGGGCAGCATCAATGAGCGTGCCCACGCGGACGCGGAAGAACTCGTCGAGGTTGCTCTGGAAGATCCCCAGGAAGGTCAGGCGGTCTAGGAGCGGCCGCTCAGGGAGGTCGGCTTCCTCCAGCACGCGGAGGTTAAAGGCCAGCCAACTCAATTCGCGGTTGAGGGTGCATGCGCGGGGGACAGATATTTCCATAGAAAGCCCTCCCGGACGCCGACAGGCGCCACGGTGAAGTGTTCGGTGTTGAGTGTTTTGGCCATCGCCAGCATCGCGTAGGCCCCAGGGAGTAGGGTGGACATTCGCCCGGGAATGACCCGGCGCAGGAGTGCCACGGCCGCCGCTTCGTTGTGGCGCGAAGCCTTGAGCCAATCGCGCAGCGCTTCGCAGGGGAAGCGGTTGCCCGGAAAGGCCTCCGGGCCCAGCCGCTCGCGTAGCACCTTCAGGACGGCGCGGGCCGTGCCGCCCATCGCCAGCACGCTCTCCGGGGCGGCGCCCACGAGGTCGGGCAAGTCGCTTTCCAGGCGCTCGGAGACCACACGTTTGATGGTGCGGCGCTCGTGTTTATCGGGGAAGAGGCCTTTGCGGACGAAGGCCGCCTCCAGCGAAAGGCAACCAAAGGGCAGCGAGGCCCCGGTGCGAACGCCCCCGCGGTCGAAGCGGAAGAGTTGACAGGAGCCGCCCCCGAGGTCGAAGGCCACTCCGGCGCGTTGGCCTGAGCGCAGGAGCGCCTCGCAGTCGCAGGCCATCTCCTCTTCGGCCGAGAGCGGGCGGATGGCGAGGCCGGTGTGGCGTTTGACGATCTCTAGGACGCGCCGGCGGTTGGTGATCGTGCGTAGCGAGGCGGTGGAGAAGGGCGTCACCGAGGCGCAGCCGCAGAGCGTGCAGAAGCGCTGCATGTGCTCGAGCACGGCACACAGGCGCCCGATCCCCTCCTCCGAAAGGCGCCCATCGGGGCGAATGTAGGCAATCAGCCCCGTGTAGTCCCGCTCGCTGTAGCGCTTGCGCCAACGCTCGTTGCGCCAAGCGTAGACCACCGTGCGGATGGTGTTCGAGCCGATGTCAATCAAGGCAATGCGCGCGGATGTCTCTTCCTGTTCCATAGTCGCGGCAAAGAATAGCCGCGCGCTGTTGCACCAATGTCAGGGGGACGTTAGTTTTCGGTTAGGCGCGCTCGTGTGGGGACTGTTGACATAGCTCCTTCGCTTCGCTTGGACTTCTCGCCCCCACACCCCTCGGGAGCGCGGTGCGCTCCACCCCGCCGCGAGCGTGCTGCGCACACTCGCGTGTAGGCACGGGTGAGGGGCCGTTCACTGCACTGGCTCGCCAGCACGCATAGCGGGGATGCGCTCCGCGCCTCCCCGCCAGGGCCGTTGGGGGACTTGCCCTCAAGCCCCCGCACACCCCCATCCGCCCCGAGTTCGATAATTAACCCTTAGGGATAATTCAATTAAGCCTTAGGGATAATTCAATT
>CAMGJH010000216.1 GCA_946056345.1 uncultured Lentisphaeraceae bacterium
CGCGCTAACAGCTAGCCGCTAACGGCTAACCGCTGCGAGCGCAGCGGCCCGCTCCGGGTGGGTCGAGCGGTCGCCTCGCGCGTGCGCGCGCGTATACCTTATCTATAGGGTGGTGCGCGCCTTTATGCACAACGACCGGACCGGGCGATGAAGCACATCGGGGAAATGTGTTATACTGGGCGCGTTATTTGCGAATTGAAGGAGCCACGAGTTGGCGGAAGAAGGAGTTGACGATGAATAGCGATCAGATTAAGGCCGGGTATCAGCGTGCACCGCACCGTTCGTTGTTGATGGCGACAGGGGTTAAGCGCGAGGAGCTGGGAAAGCCCTTCATTGCGGTGTGCTCGTCGTATACCGACATTGTGCCGGGCCATTGCCACCTGCGTGCGGTCAATGAGTTGGTCAAGGAGGCTATTCGCGAGGCGGGCGGCGTGCCCTTTGAGTTCGACACCATTGCGGTCTGCGACGGCATTGCGATGGGCCATCAGGGGATGAAGATGAGTCTGCCCAGCCGCGAACTGATTGCCGACTCAGTGGAGACGATGCTGCGCGCGCACTGCTTCGATGGCGTGATTTGCATTCCGAACTGCGACAAGATCGTGCCGGGAATGATTTTGGCCGCCTTGCGCGTGAATATCCCCACGCTCTTTGTCTCGGGCGGGCCGATGTTGCCGGGGAAGCACCCGCTCACCGGGAAGGATTCGGATCTGAATACGGTCTTCGAGGCGGTGGCCGAATACAAGAACGAGAAGATTACCGCCGAGCAGTTGGCGGCGATTGAGGAGACTTCTTGCCCCGGCTGCGGGTCTTGCTCGGGGATGTTCACGGCCAACTCGATGAACTGCCTCTGCGAAGCGTTGGGGTTGGCGCTGCCGGGCAACGGCACGATTCCGGCGGTCGATCCCCGGCGCAAGGAGCTCTGGCGTCAGGCCGGCAAGCGGATTGTGGAGCTGACGCGCGAAGGCTCGCTGCGTCCGCGCGACTTGGTGGACGAGGCGGGCATTGACAACGCCTTTACGCTGGATATGGCGATGGGCGGCTCCTCGAATACGGTGTTGCACGTGCTTGCCTTCGCCCACGAGGCGGGGGTGAATTACGACCTCAAGCGGATTGATGCCATCTCCAAGCGCACCGCGCACGTTTGCAAGCTCGCGCCCAGTTGCGGCTACCATATGACCGACCTCGACCGCGCCGGCGGCGTGTCGGCCATCCTCCACCGCATTGCCGAGAAGCCCGGGCTCCTGAAGCTGGAGAAGCGGACGGTGAGCGGGAAGACCTTGGGCGAAATTGCCGCCGAGCACCCGGTCTTGGACGAGACGATTATCCGCCCCTATGACAATCCCTATTCCCCGGATGGCGGGCTCTCGGTGCTCCACGGCAACTTGGCCGAGCAGGGGGCAATCGTCAAGCGCGCCGGGGTCTACGCCTCGATGCTCGACTTCACCGGCAAGGCCATCTGCTTCAACTCCCAGGAGGAGGCCTGCGAGGGCATCCTGGCGGGGAAGGTGCAGGCCGGGCACGTGGTGGTCATCCGCGGCGAGGGCCCCAAGGGCGGTCCGGGCATGCAGGAGATGCTCGCCCCGACGGCCTACATCATTGGCGCGGGGCTGGGCGAGAAGGTGGCGCTGATTACCGATGGGCGCTTCTCCGGGGCCACGCACGGCGCGTGCATCGGCCACGTTTCGCCCGAAGCGGCCGAGGGCGGCTTGATTGGTCTGGTGCAGGATGGCGATACCATCCACATCGATATTCCCCATAATAGCCTCACAGTGGCGCTCTCCGAGGCGGAGATTGCCGCACGCCGGGCCGTCGCTCAGCCTTGGCCCGCGCGCCCGGTGACCGGGTGGCTGCGGCGCTATGCCAAGCTCGTCGGCAACGCCTCCACCGGCGCAACGCTGCAATAGGACGCTGGAAGGAGTCGACAGTCGACAGAGAACAGTCGACAGTTTGCGCGTGCCGCGACGGATAGGCCGGGGGCTCTACCATCTTGCCTGCAACGGCTCGTTGCGTTCATGCGTGACAGAGGATGATGGCCAGGTGAAAGAAGTGGAAGAGTTTGCCCGTCGCGGCACGCGCCCTGTCGACTGTCGACTGATGACAGTTCACTGCGAGCACCGCGAGCAAAAGGAAGGACGCGTATGCGGATTTTGATGGTTGGCGACATTGTCGGTTCGCCCGGGCGGACGTGCTTCAAGCGCGTGGCCCAGGCGCTCCTCTCCTCGGGCGAGGTGCACGGCATCATTGCGAATGCGGAGAACGCGGCGGCGGGCAATGGACTCACCCTGGCGCTGGCACGCGAGTTGCTGGAGGCCGGGGCCACGCTCATTACCCTGGGCGATCACACCTGGGGGCAGAAGGGCTTTGAGGCCGAGATCGGGCAGGAGAAGCGGGTTGTCCGCCCGGCGAACTATCCCGAGGGAGTGCCCGGGGCAATGACGGCGGTGGCCGAGACGGCGTTGGGGCCGATTGGCGTGGTGCAGGTGCTCGGGCAGGTCTTTATGGCCTCGTGCGACAATCCCTTCCACGCGGTCAACCGGGCGCTCAAGCAGCTGCCGGCGAATATCCCGGTCTTCGTGGATGTGCACGCGGAGGCGACCTCCGAGAAGATTGCCCTGGGCTACTGGCTCGATGGGCGCGTGACGGCGGTCTGCGGCACGCATACCCATGTGCAGACGAGTGACGCGGGGTTATTGCCCGGTGGCACGGCCTATATCACAGATTTGGGGATGACCGGCCCGGTGACTTCGGTGATTGGGCGCGAAATTGCA
The DNA here is from genome assembly GCA_946056345.1 of uncultured Lentisphaeraceae bacterium. Lineage (GTDB taxonomy): Bacteria > Verrucomicrobiota > Kiritimatiellia > RFP12 > DVOR01 > Spyradenecus. The sequence continues at coordinate 2,769 of CAMGJH010000216.1, forward strand.
CCGGTGCTGAAGAAGTTTACCACCGGCATTTCGGCGCGCTTTGAGGTGGCCGGGGGCGCGTTGAAGCTTGAGGGGGCCATCATCGAGGTGCCGAACGGCAAGCGCCTGCCCACCGCCATTCGTTCAGTCCGCTACACCTTTGATAACTGATTTCTCCGTGCGCGAACCGGCTGCCTCCGCCCCAACGCCTTCCGCCAAGCAGTTGGTGGAAGCCTTGCGTACAACGCCCGATTGGGCGCTGGAGGCAATGGCCGCTGCCTTGCGTGGGGCGGACTTTATGGCGAAGGACTTCGCCGCCGCGATTGAGGCTGAGCGCAATCAGCGACTCTTTGCAGCGAACGAGGGGGAAGAGACGTGGTATGCGCACTATCCCTTCGTGCAG
>CAMGJH010000217.1 GCA_946056345.1 uncultured Lentisphaeraceae bacterium
GGCGCTCCTCCAACTGCTTGTATTCGTCGATGGCCAGGAGGTTGACCGGCCCCAGCCGCTCGAGCTCTTCGCGGATGTCGGCCATCCGTGCCTCCAACCACGCATCGTCGGGCGCTTCGCCCTCGGGCCACTCGGCGCAGGGCTCGGCCTGCAAGGTCTCGGGCTGGGTGCCGTAATCGTTGGTCAGGCGCGCCATCAAGGCGGCGTGGCGCTCGCGCCCCTCGGCCATCGCCACCTCGGCCTTGGTCTTAGCCTCCTGCGCTTCGAGCAGGGTCTTGCGGGCGGCGGCGGTCTCCTGCTCCAACCGCTCGCGCATCTCGGCCAAGGCTTGACGCTCCTGCCGCGCGCTCTCAATCTGCCCTTGCAGCGCTTGCGTCTCCTCGTCGAGCGAGGCGAGGGAGGCGACCAACTGTTCGCTCTCGCGCTGCAGCCGCGCAATGTTCTCGGTGCACGATTGGATGCTCCGCTCGCGCTGGGCCACCGTCTGCTCCAACTCCCGCAACCGCGCCTCGCGGTCGCGCTGCTGTGCCAGGAGGTGCTCGCACTTCTGGTTGAAGCCGGCCATCTTGAAGCGCGCCTCGCTCAACCGGGCCGAGGCCGTCTCGTAGGCCCCTTCCAACGCCGTCAGTCGCTCGGTGGCCTCGGCGCTCTCCTGCGTCCGTGCCGCGCGAACCTCGGCCAACTGGGCCAACCCCTGTCGGGCGGCCTCTCGTTCGTCGCTCTCGTGCGTCTGATCGGCCTCCACCTCCGCCAACGTCCGCTCGGCCTCCTGGGCGCGCGCGGCGGCCTGGCGCTCATCGCGCGTGGCTGCCGCCAGGGCCCCGGCGGCTTGGTCGGCCTGCCGTTGCGCCTTTTCCAGGACGCGCTGGGTGTCGCGCAGCTTGGCGGTCATTGCCTCCAACCGCGCCTGCGCCTCGGCCAAGGTGGCCTCCTCGGCGGCCATTTCCTCCTCCAGGGCCGCGACTCGCTCGGCAATCTCATCGCACACCACCTTGCGGGCCACCGGGTCGGCCGCGTTGCCCGCCGCCAACCGCTCCCCATCGCCCGCGCGCCAAAGAATCTCCCCCTGGCGCGTCACGAAGGCCCGCACTCCCTCTGGCCAGACCGCCGGCACCGCCTCCAAATCCTCAACCACCCCTATCGCCCCCAAGAGCCGCGCGCAGACCCCCTCGAAGCCCGGCTTGGCCTGCACCGCCTCGGCCAGGGAGCCCGGCACGGTCGCCCCTGCCTCCGCCTCAGCCACCAGGAGCTGCAGCGCCGCCTCTGGGCAGAGCGTCTGCGCCCGGGCCAGCAACCGCCGGGCCACCTCGCCCGACCGCACCACCAGCGCGCGCGACCAAGGGGCCAACGCCGCCTCCGTCGCCCGCCGAGCCTCGGGCGCAATCTCCAGCGCCTCGGCCAGCAGCCCCAATACCTCCCCCGGCGCCACGCCGAAGGGATTATCGGGAGCCAGGACGCGCAGGGCGCCATCGGGGGCCTCCCCCGGTGCCGGCTTGAGCAGCAACTCGCGCTGGGCCTCCAAGGCCGCCTTCTGCCGCCGACGCTCCTCCTGGCGCGCCTGGGCCTGAGCGCGGTCGTCAGCCACAAACGAGCGGTCTTCATCGAGGGTAATGACGGCCTCGCGCGCCTCCTCGGCCGTCTCGCGATGGGCCTGCACCTCGCCTTCGGCCGCCGCCTTGGCTGCCTGCCGCTCGGCTAGGAGGCGCTTGGCTTCGGCTGCCTCGGCCGCCAACCGTTCGCGCCGCAAGAGCTGCGCCTCGCGGTCGGCCTCCACCTTGGAGAGGCGCTGCTGCCACAGGAGTTGCTGACGGTCGCACTGGGCCAACGCTTCGCGCGCCTGTTGCAGGGAGCGGCGCGTAGCCTCCAGCGTCTGACGCTGGTCGTCGTAGTCAGCCTGGGCATCCTCGAGCAGGGTCTGGAGCGCTTCGCGCTCGTCATCGAACTGCGCCAGGTCGGGCCCCGCCTCGGGGTTGGCCTGGGCCTTCTCAATCTGCTCGCGGGCGGCGGCGGCCTCGCGCTCGAGCCCCTCGGCCCAGCGGCGGTACTCTTCCACGCGCGCCTCATTAGTCTGAATAATCTCAAGGGCCCGGGCGTGACGCGCCGAGCTGGCCGCCGCCTGCTCCATCAACCGCGCGATACGCTCTTCGCCGGCGTGGATGCGCTCGTTGGCCGAGGCAATCGCCCGCGCCCCGGCTTCCGCCTCGTCCTGGATGGAGAGGATGCGCCCGGCCGCTTGGGCCACGGCCATCCCCGCCTCGGCAATCGCCGCCTCTAACGCGCGCGCGCGTTTCTTAGAGAGGAAGAGGTCGAGCCCGCGCAGCTCGGTCCGCAACGTCCGCGCCCGCTCGGCCTTCTCGGCCTGGCGCTGCAAGAGCGTGCTCTGGCGCTTGAGCTCGCGCAGGATGTCCGTCAGGCGCGTGAGGTTCTCCTCGGTCTGGGCGATCTTGCGCAGGGCCTCCTTGCGGTCGGCCTTGAACTTCGTCACCCCGGCGGCCTCCTCAAAGACCGCCCGACGGTCCTCGGGCCGCGAGGAGAGGATTGCGTCAATCTGCCCCTGGGCCATCACCGAGTAGGAGGTCGTCCCCACGCCCGTGCCCATAAAGAGCCGCTGGATGTCCTTCAAGCGGCAAGGGGTCTTGTTGAGGAAGTAGGTATTCGTGCCCGAACGGTCCGCCCGTCGCGTAATCGAGACCTCGCTGTAGGCCGTTCCGAGCGCCGCTTCGCAGTCGGCAAAGTGCAGCGTCACCTCCACCATCCCCAGCGGCTTGCGCGTATCGGTACCATTGAAGATCAGGTCCTGCATCTTCCCGCAGCGCAACGCACTCGGCCGCTGCTCGCCCAACACCCAGCGAATGGCATCCGAAACGTTGCTCTTCCCGCACCCATTCGGCCCGACAATAGCAATCATCCCCGGCTCGAAGGTCAGTCGGGTCTTATCGGCAAAACTCTTGAAGCCCTGAATCTCAAGCGCTTTGAGGTACATCGCCAAGCAGTATACCATATTCTCACCACCTCGGCAGCCCAGCGCGCCCGCCTGGTACCCCCAGCCACTCCAATGGCCGCGCCTGGCCTCCATCCCGCCCGGGGCGGCCGGAAGTATTAAGAGGCCCTCTTAATTCCAATAAGGGGTGCACTGAATAGCTC
>CAMGJH010000218.1 GCA_946056345.1 uncultured Lentisphaeraceae bacterium
AGAGGCGCTCTTCGAACGGCCGTCACCCTTCGCCAAGGCTGATGTCTCCTCTCGGTACACGCAGGTGCAGGTCAAGCGCCACATCAACCAGTTCCTGCTGAATGCCTACTTCCACTCAATCGCGGAAGAAGAGCAGCGTCAAAGAGGCGCGTTGGACCTTCCGCAAACAGGGGACAACCCCATCGCCGCGTGGGAGACGGCCGGCAACTTCTTGGCCGACATCGAGTGCATGAGGTTGTACAGGGGGATGTTGGATAACATCTTGCAGGTGGCGGACCTCAGGTCCAGAACAAGGGAGAGGTTTGAGAGCGACTGCAACAGGCTTGAAGGATACCTTCAGCAGATGGCTGGCCGGGATGGGCGCCCGCGCTGTATGGGCTTTGGGGACAGGATGCTCAACCTAATAGAGCAGGACGAAAACGTGCTCAATGCCTATATTGAGCTCGTTGATGGCACCTGCTGTGACCGCAACGATGATGCGTTGAGAACGCATATTCAGGACTTGGACGCGGCATTGAAACGCTGCTCGACCGAGTTCAATGCTAAGTTGAGGGCAATCGTTAGGGAGTTGGAACGCCTGCAAGCGGATGGCACCTATAGCGCACGGTGCGCGGCACTCCGCGAGCGCTTCTGGCATCTCTACCGCGAACAGCTCATCAGCTGTTTGATCCACGAGCGCGTCTTGCCGGCCTACGGCTTCCCGATTGACGTTCGCACCTTCACGGCCGGCGACAATAGCCTCGATCGCAATAGCTTCCAGGCGCTTGCCGACTTTGTCCCGGGCAGCAACATCACCGTGGCACACGAGAAGTTCTCCGTCGATGCCCTAATGCCGAACGTCTATAACCAGGACGGTAATCGCTTCCAGAGCTTTATGCTCATTCACTGCCCCTACTGCAAGAGTGACTTTGTCAGGGATGCCTGGACGCAAACCGCCGAGAGGCTTCAGGGCGAATGCCCTCATTGCCACTGCTCATTGCGCAAGTTGAATGCGCAAGAGGCAGTAGAGGACGCTGCCTGCATTCAGGCGCTGACGATGGGCGCAGAAGAAGAAGGTGACGAGGAAGAGGTTCCCAAGGTCGTCGTCCGGCGGTATATCAGCCCGGAGGGTTATCTCTCGAGGCAGAGGGCACAGGAGGCCTCGACCACGCAACGGGGGCGCATCCGCATTACCATCGAGAAGCGCTTGCTATTGCCGCAACAACTCTTTGAGGATGCCGCTGGCAACGACAGCATTGAGACGCGCGTCTACTCGGCGGATACAGAAGATGCAACGAGGTCTATCGAGTGCCTAGGGATTAACGCCGGGCGTTATGGACGAGGCTATTGGATTGACAAGGATACCGGCGAACTCCGCGTTCGGAGCAACGATGAGGCGGAACTTCGGGATTGGGGCAGGGATCGGAGGCTGCTCTCGTCGGTCCTAGCCTATAGAAGCAAGTGTTCGGCGTGGATTTGCGCCATCCCGAGCCAACGGTTTGGCAACAATCGGTCGTTGCAGAAGCTCTTTCAGGTGGCCCTGAAGATGGCGGTGCTCTCGGAGGCCCAGCTGGACAGCCGCGCACTAAACGTCTGCATACAACAGCGCAAGGGGCGCACACTCTTCTGCTTCTTCGACCTTAATGGCGAAAGCGCCATCTTCTTGAAGCTCGACGAGGCGCGAGAGCAGGTCATCGCCGATGCGTTTAACCGCCTAATCCAAAGCCGAGACCCCGCCCAGCGGATGAGGCAACTGCTTTCCTACGCCACCGATCGGGACCTCGCTAGTTTTACCGAGCGGGATTATCACGAGGGCGCGACGTGGGCTGAGCGGATGTTGGAGCTGACCTTCGAGGAGAGGCCCACGCGGGAAATCGCCGGCACGCGCTACGCCTTCGACTACGTTGATGGCCCATCTCCTCTGCTCTGCAATGTGGAAGGTCGCCGCGTGCGCCTCTTCGTGCCCAACCTCACCCTCGAGGCCGTCAGCGATTCTTCGCTGCTGAATAAGCTCTGTTCGGAGTGTTGCGTGCGGGCGCTGGATGTAATCTTCACGATGCCGGCCAATCTGTCGGAGCAACACCGCAAGATCCTGCGCGCAGTGCTTGCCGGTTGGCGCGATGCGCCAGGGATTCAGCCCAACTGCTACGAGCTCTCGCCGGAGGATCCCCTCTTCACGGACTTCTGCGCCCAGGGCAAACTCGCCTTTATGGTTGGCGACACCCCCTACTTCTGGGCCAATGCCGAGGAGACCCCCGACCTACTTGCCTCTTATGGCCATAACGATCGTGTGCCCGACGTGATTGTGCCGCGCGAGGGGCTGAGGCTGCCATTGCCCACGCAGGAGCAGCTCGTCCAGAGGCCTGCGCAGCTGCCGCCCTACGGCTATTATGAAACGCGCGGGGACGAGACCTTGGGCAACTTGCCGCTCTCCCAGCTCTTGGAGCGGCTCAACTGGGACAACGTCGTAGGCGGACAAGCCCCCATTACGAGGATATATGTGCGCGACCCCTACTTCCATAAGTTGGCCTGCTGGAAGACCTTGGAGTTCCTCCTACGCGCCTTGCGCCAACGCAACGCCTACCAGGACCGCTCCCTCGTCGTGGAAATCGACACGGGCTTCCCAACGATAAAGAGGGAGTACATCGATTGGAAGGGGAGGAAACAAGTAGAAGAGGTTGATAAGGTGATTCAGCCTTTGCCGTGCCTCTTCCAGGATTTACGCTTGACGCCTGGTCTCGAGGTCTGCGAAGCGGATACCCATTTCTTTACGGAGTATCTCCAGCGGCAGTTAAGCCTTTCCGCGTGCAGCATTCGCTATAACCGGGGAAGGCAGGTGCACGATCGTAAGATCGTCTTTACCCTGCAAGATGGGACCACCTTCCAGTTGGTTCTAGGCAAAGGGCTCGAGTTCCTGCGCTTTCCCAATGGCCATCACGCCGATCTGGGGCACTTTACGCGCGACCAGGAGACAGCGCCGGCGTGCATCCGATACGAGGACGGTCTCAACTTCTTCCTAGTGAGAACCTAATCCTATCTTCTCCTCCCTCCTTCCCTTCGCCTTAACGATGGCGGGGGGAGAGGAGAAGGAGGAGGGCGGAGAGAAGGAGGGAGAGGCCGAAGGCGGGGAGCATGGCGTCGACTTCGCGGCCCCAGGCGC
>CAMGJH010000219.1 GCA_946056345.1 uncultured Lentisphaeraceae bacterium
GTGCTCTCGCGGTCTCAGGTGTCCTCGGGCTATGCCACCACCGCCTCGGGCTCCGTCACCTTTGGGAAGGTGGCCGCCGATGGCACGCTCGCCGACATCCCTGAGAGCGAGGGCTCTGCCTCGAATGGCACCTTCACGCCGAGCCTCAACATGTGGACCGCGACGGAAGCCACGGATGGCAACTATCTGTGGTCGAACAGGGCCAACTGGTCGAATGGCACGGTTCCCGTAGCGGGTGACTCGGTATGCATCTCTGCCTCGGGAGAGACGACGCTGACCTTGACCGAGGCTGCAACGGTAGCTGCGCTCTCCGTGACGGGCACGGGTACCTTGACGATTGCGGGTGCCAAGTTGACGGTGACCAATGGGGCCATTTTGTCGGCAAATGTCACGCTCGCTTCCGATACGCTCGCGGCCGGGAGTGTTCAGATTGAGGCCGAGAAGACTTTGACGGTGACTACGCTTGCTAGCGTGGGCAACATTGTCAACAATGGCACGCTGGTGGTGGATGGGGGCAGTGAGAGTTTGACGTATGCGAACACAATCTCCGGACGTGGTTCGCTGACGAAGCGCGGTGCGGGTAACTTGTTGCTCTCCGCTTCTGCGGGTAACACCTACAGTGGCGGCACGCGCATTGAAGCCGGGCGTGTTGGGGTTGCCAATGGTTCGAGCTTGGGCTCTGGTGAGATTACACTTGTGCCTGCGGCATCGAGCACCGCTGGGCTTTGGCACTGGGTTGGTAACGATGTCGAGCTGGCGAATACCATTACCTTTGGCGGCGAAGGCACCTGCCAACTTTATATCCCGTATAGTCGCACCTTGTCGGTGGGCGGCACTGTGGGTGGCTCGGGAACGGTTGAACTGACGCATGGGGATACGACGGGCACAGGCACGTTGCTCTTCTCGAATGCCGCCGTGGCGGCGTGCACCTACACGGGCACTTGGACCATTCCGAACGGGACAATGTTGCGCTTGGGGAATGCCTCGGCCGGTGGTACGAATGCGCTCGCGGAGGGGAGCACCTGCTCTGCGGGCTCGGAAATCATTGTCGAGGCGGGCGGCACGCTCAACTTCAACCCGTGGACCGGGACATCTAGAGACAAGAGTGGCGATGGTAAGGTGACGCTGACGACGAAGGTGACCTTGAAGGGGGGCACGCTGACGATGCCTGATGGCTCGTATGTCTACAATGCGCTGAATGTGACGGCCGCCTCGACGGTAGCCGCAACGCACAACAAGGGGATCGTGTTCAAGACCTTCTACGGGACTGGCGACCTGACGGTGAAGTCTTTGGCTTCTTCTTACGGATCTCCAATCTTTGCGTTTTGGTGCCCGAATGCGGCCGGAAGTGGGGATGGCGTGGAGTATACAGGCAAGATGACCTTCAAGAATGAGGCCGGCGGGAACCCGATTATGCAGGTGTATCCTAACGAGGAAGCCTCTTTCAAGCAGGCCTACTTGCACTTTGAAGGGAGCAATGCCATTGAGATGCTGATGGGTGGCAATCGTTGGGTCGGAGCACTGGATGGCAATGCGCAGGTGACCATCAAGAGCTCGGATTCGACTAATCGCACCCTGACGGTTGGCACAGACTATACAGGAACTGCCGCGAACGCGCCCTTTGCTGGCACGATTGCCGACTCGGTGAATCTGACCTTGGCGGCGAATGTTGCACAGACCATCACAGGCTCGCTCGGCACGGTCACGGACGGCGTGGCATCCTACGGCCGTGCGGTGACGCTCAACGCCGGCTCCGAGCTGAAGTTGCAGTCGACCGTTGCGCAGACCATTACAGCCGCAATCACTGGCGACGGCGCGCTGACCATTGGTGATGGCACCAACGCCTCCGCGGTGACGCTGACGGGCAATAACTCCTACACTGGTGGCACCACGGTCAAGAGCGATTCGACCTTGACGGTGAATGGCGCGACCACTGAAACCAAGCCCTTGCCGGATTGCTCGTATGATGCGGCTCAGAAAACTTACAGCAGCAAGACGACGGTAGAGACGGGCGCAACGGTTCAACTCCTCAGCGGCATGTCCTATGCCTATATTGAGGGCCAAGGCACTGTAGAGGTGACGGGTGACTTTGTCTTCGGCCAGGGTTCCAATCAGAGCGGTATCGCCGTGCCGGTGACGGTGGCGGAGGGGAAGACGCTCGCCATCCGCAACTTCCGCGAAGACGAGGCTTTTAATCTCCCCTCCCTCACGCTCAATGCTTCCAGCACCGTGAAGCAAGACATCTTCTCAAACGAGTGGACGAAGTCCGCCTCGCTCTCCATCACCAAGACCCTTGCGGGCACGGGGACGATTAGCGTGCCGGTCACCTTTGCCGATGGCGCGGTGGTGGATGCTCGTAGCGAAACAGGAACGGCTTATGCCACGCTCTCCAATACGATGACATTGCCGGCGACTGGCACGGTTAAGGTGAAAGCGAATAACTACGGGATTGTGCTCAATGCAGCAGGCTTGACGGTCGAGAAGTTTGCGTTGACAGACGGGGGCTCGCTTTCGGAAGGAGTTTTCTCTATTGTCGGCGACTATCTCTATCTTGTGCAGAAGCCAACTGTTCCCGCTGGAACGGACAGCTCTGTTGCTGAAGCCATTGCCCGCGCAGCATTGCAGAGTGGCGCATTCTTCACGCAGGTGACGGAGGCCTCTGCGGCAACTGGCTGCCTAGTGGATGGCGCTGCACTTTTCGACAATGTGGTGACATTCTCGGCAGTAGGCAGTTCTATGACAGAAGCGACCGCGTTGGTTCAGTACGACTTCGGCGTGAGCAACCTCACGATCTCGACACTGCAGACCCCCATTGATGGCGGGAGGCTCACGGTGGGCACGCGGTATGTACTGGTCTGCGCCACCGTCTCGAACAACGCTGATCTTGCCCGGAATACGGCCGACTATGCCACGGACACCACGCTGACCCTGCTCAACGAGACCACCCCCCTCACCGGTGTGGCGGAACCGACGGACACCGAGATCGCGGCGCTGAGGCTCACCACGCCGGCCGGGTCGCGTTGGTTGGCTGTGCCAATGACCACCCTCTTCCCTGTGGGTGGAGAAACTGGCACGATCAAGCTCAAGGTGAAAGCTAACAAGTAAGTACCCCTTTCCTCAAATATATCTATCATCCC
>CAMGJH010000220.1 GCA_946056345.1 uncultured Lentisphaeraceae bacterium
TCTTCTCCTCCTGCCACTTGGCCTTGAGGGCGTCGGCCTTCGCCTTTTCGTCGGCGAGTTCGCGGCGCAGCTCGGCCAGACGCTTGGCGGAGGCTTCGTCCTTCTCCTTGGCCAGCGCGGCCTCCTCAATCTCCAGGCGCATCACGCGGCGGGCGAGCTCGTCGAGCTCGGCGGGCATCGAGTCCATCTCGGTACGGATGGCGGCGCACGCTTCGTCGAGCAGGTCGATGGCCTTATCGGGCAGGAAGCGATCCTGGATGTAGCGGTCGCTCAACACCGCGGCGTTCACGAGGGCGGTATCGAGGATGCGGACATTGTGGTGGGCCTCGAACTTCTCCTTGAGCCCGCGCAGAATGCTGATGGTGTCCTCGACCGTGGGGGCGGCGACCATCACCGGCTGGAAGCGGCGCTCCAGGGCCTTATCCTTCTCCATATAGAGCCGGTGCTCGGCCAGGGTGGTGGCGCCGATGCAGTGCAGTTCGCCGCGTGCGAGCATCGGTTTGAGCATATTGCCCGCGTCGCTCGAGCCCTCGGTCTTGCCGGCGCCGACGATGGTGTGGATTTCATCGATAAAGAGGATGATACGCCCCTCGCTGGCCTTAATCTCCTTCAAGACGGCCTTCAGGCGCTCCTCGAAGTCGCCGCGATACTTCGCGCCGGCCATCAGGGCGGTCATATCGAGCGCGAAGATGGTGCGGTCCTTCAGCCCCTCGGGCACATCGCCGCGGACAATGCGCTGGGCCAGCCCCTCGACAATGGCGGTCTTGCCCACGCCCGGCTCGCCAATGAGCACGGGGTTGTTCTTGGTCTTGCGCGAGAGAATGCGGATCACGTCGCGGATCTCGGTGTCGCGGCCGATGACCGGGTCGAGCTTGCCCTTGCGCGCCAGCTCCACCAGGTCCTGACCATACTTCTTGAGCGCTTCGTAGCTCTCCTCGGGGTTCTCGCTGGTGATGCGCTGGTTGCCGCGGACCTCCTTCAAGGCCGCCAGTAACGCGTTCTCGCTCAGCCCCAAATCGCGCAACACCTTCACGCGCGGGACCATCGCCAGCAGCACGTGCTCCACCGAGACGTACTCGTCGCCCATCTGCTTGGCGCGGTCGAAGGCCGCCACCAGCACCTCGTTCAGACTCGGCGCCACGTAGATCTTGTTCGCCTCCATCGCCCCGGTTACCTTCGGCAGACGGTCCAACGCCTCGGCTACGCGCGCCTTGGCCACCTCCAGGCTCACGCCGCACTTCGCCAACAGACCGCTGGCCAACCCCTTCTCCTGCGCCAACAGCGCCCAGAGCAAGTGCTCACTCTCCACCTGCTGCTGTTGCCGGCGGATCCCCTCCTGCTGTGCCAAGGTCAACGCCTCGCGCAACCGTTCAGTCATCTGGTTCATATCCATAGCTTTGTTCCTCCTATCCGGCGGCCTTGCGCCCCCGGCAACACCCTTTGCAACGCCCGTGCCAATCCCAGAAAAGCGCCTCGCCCTCTGCCAACCGTGCCACTCACCGTGCCGTTGTGGCACACCTCGTGGCACAGGTGGCATAGTGAACAGTGAACGGTGAGTGGTGAGCGGCAGGCAAGCAAAGGCCCGAGGGCAATCCCCCGGGCCTCCTGCCGTCCGCTGTCATCGGTCATCGGTCAGCTGTCAACACGCCTTCCGCCAAATCTCCTGCAAGCGGCAGATGGCGGCGTAGGGGTCGGGCGCGCGGCAGACGGCGCGGACCACCGAGAAGTTGATGGCCCCGGCGCGGAGAACCTCCGGCAGCCGCGCCTCGTCAATCCCGCCAATGGCCACGGTCGGCCAGGGGGAGGCGCGGACGATGCGCCCGGCCTCGGCGGGGCCGAGGGTGGGGTCGGGGATCTCCTTGGTGGGGGTGGCGTAGACCGGGCCCACGCCGGCGTAGTCGGGCATTACCGCCTTGGCCGCCTCCATTTGCGCGTAGGAGTGGGTGGAGAGGCCAAAGAGCTTGAGCTCGGGGAAGCGTGCGCGCGCCTCGGGCAGCGGCATATCCCCCTGCCCCAAGTGCACGCCGTCGGCCCCGACCTCGACGGCCAGCGCCGGGTCGTCATTGACGATGAAGCGCGTCTCGGTGCCGGCGGTGATGGCGCGCAGGTTGCGCCCGGTGGCCACGATAGCCTCGCGCGTGGCGTGCTTCATCCGCAGCTGGATGTAGCGCAACTTGGCCTTCACCGCCGCCTCGGCCACCGCCTCGTAGGAGGTGACTGGGTTGGTGATGACCAGGTAGAGGCCGAAGGCATCCATACGCCTTACGCCCGCAGGTCGGCGGCAATCAGCTCGGCCACCTTCTTGCCGGACTTGAGCATCCCGCCGAAGATGGGCCCCATCCGGAAGCCGCCCTGGACGTTATTGGCCGCCATCCCCGAGGCGTAGAGCCCCGGATAGAGGCGCTTGGTGTTGATGACGGTGGTGCGCTCGCCATCCTCCATCCACATCGGCTTCTCGCCCATAATCCCGCCGGTGGGCGAATCGACCTTGATGCCCGCCTTGTCAACGGCCTTGTGGACAATCTCCGAGGGGTGGCCGGTGCCGTCGAGCACCGCGCGCGCCGTCACGACCACCGGGTCGACGTGCATCTCCAGCCGCCGCACCGGGTTCCAATTCACCACCAGGCCGCAGACCTTCCCCTCGCGCACGCAGATATCCTCCACGCACATCGTGTTGAAGATGGTCGCGCCGGCCTTGCGCGCGCCGAAGATGAGGCCCGAGGCCATTTCCACCGAGTCGAGCGTGTGGTAGCCATTGCCCAGGTCCACGGTGGTGATGTTGAAGTCGTGGAGGATCGGCGCGGCATCATCCTGCACCACCACCTCGTTAAAGAGCATCCCGCCGCCCCAGGTGCCGCCGCCGGGTGCCAGCTTGCTCTCGAACATCGCCACCTTCAGCCCCATATCCGCCAAATACTTCGCCGCCACCAACCCCGAGGGACCCGCCCCCACAATCCCAACATCCACCGCCAGGTGGCTCTCAAACTTCTTGAAGAACGAACGCACAATCGCGCCCGAAATCGTCTCTTCCATCACTGTGCTCACGGCTTAGTCCTTTCTGAATGGAAACACTGTGCGCGCAAGTATAGCACAAGCCCGTGCGAGGTGCT
>CAMGJH010000221.1 GCA_946056345.1 uncultured Lentisphaeraceae bacterium
CGGCGCACGTCGAGATGATGGGCCTCATCGGCATGGGCAACAACCCGATGGTTGGTGCCACCGTGGCCGTGGCCGTGGCTGTGGAAGAGGCTTCCAAGTAAGGTTGGCTCCTTTCCCCAAACAAATGGGCGCTCGCAATTCGCGAGCGCCCGTTTGTTTGTGTGTTGTGTGGCAAGCCGTTAGTGCATTAGCAGCGCGGCGAAGGCGCCATCGTGGCCCGGTTCAGGGAGGATAAGGCGCTGTTCGGGGCAGTGCCAGGTGGGGTGTTTGGCCAGGAAGCGCTCGACTTGCTGGGCGTCCTCCTCCGGTTCAATCGAGCAGGTGGAGTAGACGAGCCGCCCCCCGGGGCGGAGGAGGGGCGCACACGCCTCAAGCAGAGCCGCTTGCGTTTGGCAGAGCGCCTCCAGCTTGCGGACACTCCAGCCCCAACGCGCGTCGGCCCGGCGCCCCAAGACGCCGGTGTTGCTGCACGGCACATCCAGGAGGATGCGGTCGAAGGTCTCGCTGGGCAGGGCTGTGGCAACCTGCGTGCCATCCACGGTGGTCAGGCAGATACGCTCTGCAAAGCCGCAGCGTGTAAGTGTGTCGCGCAGGGTTTCCAGGCGCTCGGGGCTGACTTCATTGGCCACCAGGCGGCCCGTCGCGTCCGCACCGGCGAAGAGGCGGGCGGCAATCTGCGCGGTTTTGCCCCCGGGGGCGGCACAGAGGTCGAGAACCGCCTGCCCGGGGCGGATGTCCAAGAGCTCAATGGCGTGGCGCGTGGCGGGATCTTGGACTACAAAGTGGCCCTCGGCAAAGCCCGGCAAGGTATTCACACGGCAACCGCGCGGCACGGCAAAGGTGCCTTGCGGGTCCTCGGCCGAGGGCTCGCAGGTGGCCGGCGCGGGGTGGGGGGGCAGGGGGCGGAGGTAGACGCGCGGCGGGGTGGCAATGGTCTCGGCCAGCTGCCGGGTGCGTTCCAACCCAAAGGCCTCAACCCAGCGCGTCCAGAGGCGCGGGGGAATATCGCGGCGTAGGGGTTCGGGCGCGGCAGAAAGGGCTTCGAGTAGAGGGGCTCGCTCGCGTTGGAGGCGGCGGAGAATGGCGTTGACAAAGCCGGCCGCACCACGCCCGAGGGGCTTGGCGGCCTCGACCGTCTCGGCAATGGCCGCGTAGTCGGCAATGGCGGGCAGGTGGAAGAGTTGAGCGGCACCGACCATCAGGGCGGCCCAGAGTTCGCCCCCGGGCAGACGGTTGGCACAGCGTTTGAGGAGCCACTCTAGGCTCGCCTTGTGGCGCAGGACGCAGCCGGTCAGCTCCAGAGCAAAGGCGTGGTCGGGCGCGGTGGCCAGGGCGCGGGTGGGGAAGGTGCCCTGCTCGCGCCAGAGGGCGAGTGCGAAGATGGCGGCGCGGCGGGCCCCGACGCCAGGGCGGTCGAGCTGCGCCATCGGTTAGCCTTGCATGGCGCGCTTCCAAGCCTCGGCCGAGCGCTCAATGATGTCGAGCTCGACCGCGCAGCAGAGGCGGATGTAGCCGCTCATTCCAAAGCCGCGCCCGGGCACGGCGATGATGCCCTGCTCCAGGAGGCGGTTGCAGAAGGCCACATCGTCGCCGCCGGGGGCTTGCAGGAAGAAGTAAAAGGCGCCGCGGGGGAGGGCGAAGGTGAGGCCGGCCTCGCGCAGAACGCGGGCCATCGCTAGGCGGCGCGCGTCGTAGATGGTGAGGTCAACCTGCTCATTCAGGAGGCCGAGGGCAAGCTTTTGGCCGAGGATGGGCGCGTTGACGTAGCCGAGGGTGCGGTTGGTCATCGTGAGGGCGGCGAGGAGGGTATCGGCCCCGTCCAACGCGGGGTTGACGGCGATGTAGCCGATGCGTTCGCCCGCCAGCGAGAGGCTCTTGGAGAAGGAGCCCAGGACCACCGCGTAGGGCGAGAGGGCGAGGACGGGCGGCACGGTGGCGCCGTCGAAGGCGAAGAGTCGGTAAGGCTCGTCGGAGAGGATAAAGATTGGGCGCTCGCGTGTTGCGTTGAGCGCGTCGACCGCCTTGGCCAGACGCGCGAGGGCTTCGGCGGAGTAGATGGCGCCGGTGGGGTTGTTCGGCGAGTTGAGGAGGATGACGCGCGTGCGCTCGGTGACGGCTGCGAGCAGCGCGTCGACATCCAGCGCAAAGTCCGGCCCGGGCATCGGCACCGGGCGGAGCTTCCCGCCGAAGTGGCCGCAGTAGAAGCCGTATTCCACGAAGTAGGGGGCCGGCACGACCACCTCGTCGCCCGCTTCAAGGACGGTCCGGAAGAAGGTGACGAGCGCTCCGGCCGCGCCCACGGTGACGATGAGGTGTTGCCCTTGCAGCGCCACGCCCTGCTCGCGGGTCAACTTTTCGGCCAGTGCTGCGCGGAAGGCGGGCAAGCCGGCGTTGGGCATATAACCCAGGCCGCAGGGGCGGACCGCGTCGTCGGCCAGGGCGTGGAGAACTTCGCGTGCCTTCGCCGGCGGCGGCACATCGGGGTTACCGAGGGAGAAGTCGAAGACGCGGTCGGCGCCGAGGCGTTGCTTCATCTCCAGCCCGGCCTCGAACATGCGGCGGATCCACGAGGCATTCGCCATCGCTTGGGCGATGTCGCTTGCAATCAGTTGCTTCATAGGTGTGCTCCTTAAAGGGCTTGAAACCCGCCGAGCGTTAACCGCGCCGCCGGGATGACCGGCAGAGGCAGGAAGGCCAGCGAGAGGAAGGGGTTTTGCAGGACCGTGCCGGTCTTTTGGGCGACCGCGCGCAATTCGGCAAGTGCGTCGGCCACCTCGGTGGCCGGGCGCTCGCTCATGAGGCCGCCTACCGGCAGGGGCAGCGAGGCCGCCACGCGCCCCCCGAGCACCACGGCAAAGCCGCCGCCGCAATCGCGCACGGCGTTGGCGGCCAGGGCCATCTCCTCGGGATTGGTGCCGACCACGCAGAGGTTGTGCGAGTCGTGCCCAACGGTCGAGGCCAACGCACCGCGCTTCAATCCAAAACCCGTCACCCAGGCGCGCCCAATGCGCCCGGAGCCGCCGTGGCGCTCAATCAAGGCCGCCACCGCCAGGTCCCCACTCGCCTGGGCCGCCGACCAATCAACCGCGTCCGTCAGGAGCGAGCCCTC
>CAMGJH010000222.1 GCA_946056345.1 uncultured Lentisphaeraceae bacterium
AAATGAAAGGCCGAGAAGTCGGGGTCTGCCACACCTTCCTGACTGACCAAGCGGGAGATATAGCCCTGTTCGATGAGATAGGTGACTTTGATGTCATAACAGATGGCATTGAGGAAGTTCTCGGGCTTGCAAATCAGCCCGCCATCGAGCCGATAAGGCGTGGCGGTGAGGCCAACGATGCGCAATTGCGGATTGAGGGTCTTCAACTTTGCCAAGAGCGTGCGATACATTCCATCGCCCGAAGGGCTAATGAGATGGGCTTCGTCCACGATGACCAAGTCGAAGCGCCCCAGCAATTCCGCCTTGCGATAGACACTTTGGATGCCCGCGACAATCGCCGCATTTTTGGTGTCATAGCGCCCCAAGCCTGCCGAGTGGAGCCCGATGTCCAAGGTTGGGCAAAGAGCTTGGATTTTCTCGGCATTTTGCTCGAGCAGTTCCTTGACGTGGGCAAGTAATAACACACGCCCATCCCAGCGCGTCACGACATCCATCACCAACTGCGCGATGATGACGCTCTTTCCTGCGCCGGTCGGTGCGACCACACACGGATTGAGTTCGGCATTCTCACACAGAAAGCGATAGACGGCATCAACGGCTTCTTGTTGGTATGGGCGCAGTTGCATTGTTCAGTCTCCGTTGAGGACGGCAACGATGCCGCGACGGATAGTCTCTTTGAGGGTGTCCAGCGTTGGCTTGCGCAGGTGGAGCGTGGCGCAGATGTCCTCATCCTGAAAGCCTCGGGAGTAGAGGTGGCAGATGAGCAGCAAGGTGCGGTCTTCAAGGTGCGAGAGATAGGTTTGAACGAGGGCACAGCGGTCTTCGGGCGGGAGAATGGCTAGGGCGTAAGACATAAGGGTTCGACCTTTACAATGATTTCGCCAAGCGGGGGATGTGGCGCGTGTTTGTAGACGTGGAGTTCGTAGATTTGACAGTCATCTCGGTAGAGGTGGCCGTGCTGCAGAGCGTCTTGGACACTTTTGAGGGAGTTGTCGGCATCGCGTCTGCGTTTGTCTGGCGGATAGAGTTCGACCGAGAGTTTCAGTGGCCCCAAGAGGGGCTCCCGTGGACCGAGGAGGGCGACTGTGCGCTTACGGAAGCGTTTGCCATCGGCAGAGATAAAGACGCCTTTCCGGGAGTGACCGTAGTAATGGTTGACACTCGGCGGCCACGGGAGACGAAGGGTTATCTCGCCCAAGGCATCACCCTCGTCGTCGACTCGCTTGTGGGGAGGGGCTCACCACGGCGTGGCGGAGGCTCGACTCGTGCGGGGTTGGCTTCGGGGCTCCCGGTGGGGGTTGCTGGATGCGGAGCGGGGGCCGTTCGATCGGGGCGCGGACGATAGCCCTTGATTTCATTCTGGTGCTCGCCTTCGGGGGTCTTACGCACACGAACAAGGGCGAGCAAGGGTCGGTTATGGAGTTCGATGGTGTCGTGCAATTGGTGTACTCCGATGGCCAAACACAGGTGGGCGAGGGTCTGACGAGCGAGGGCGACGGCGGTGGGGTTGGGGTTGACGAGGTTGAGGCGGTCCCACAGTTTGCGGCCCTTGTAGTCGCCGGAGATGACTTCGAGGGTGAGGACGAGCATTTCGCCGGTGCCGGACTTCGTAGTTTGCATTCGAGAGTCGGTGATGACGACTTCGTACACGCCCTCGGGGAGGACTTCGTAGGTCTGCAGTTCGACCGTATCGGTATCAAAGTTGAGCAGTGCCATAATGTTTTCCTTTCAGTTAATCAGTCAAATGAGGGGAGAGCGCATCCATCCACGCTTGGGCTTGGAGGAGGTCGAGGTGGCAGGGGCGGTGGTAATAGCGCAGCCCGAGGAGCGTGATGTCGCAGATGGCTTTGGTGCCAGCGGGAATGGTCTGCCCGCAGAAGGCGCAGCATTTGGGCGCGCAGAGGGTCACGGTGTGCTTGAACATTAGGACCTCGCAATCTGATTCCATTTCTGGACGGCTTTTTGGACATCCGCTTCAATCGGGCCAGTGGTGCGGCAGGTCGCGCAACGCACTTGGAAGCGGCCTTTCGGAAGGCGGTCGATGTAGCCCATCGCCCGGCGACAGTGCGGGCAGGCGAGAGGCGAAATCCCTTGGCGGGGCGAGCGCAGGAAGCGGTCAATCGGTCGGATGCGCTGGGTGGGGGTGTGTTTAGGCATGGGTTTTCTCCTGGGTTGGGATGAGATAGGGGAGCAGTTCGGTAAAGTCGAGCGACACTTCTGTGGGCAAGCCGTAGCGGTTCTTGGCCACACACGCTGGGCCCCCGTTTGTGCGGAGGATGCGCTCGCCACCATCCGCGCCAATGGCGGAGGCTAAGGCGCGCTCGCCCTCCTTGGAGACACGCACCCGGCGGAAGGCAAAGAGCACCCCATCGGCCCACTCGGTGAGTAATGCACAGGCCGTTTTATGCAGGCGCGGGGTGTAGCGGTCGTAAGCCGGGTTCTCGGGATCTTCGAAGCGCTCGATTTTGGCGTGTGCGATGAGGAGGATGGCCAGACCTCGCTGCTGGCGAAGGGCATCGAGCAAGGAGACGAACTTGCGCCAGTAAGTGAGTGCGTGGATATAGCCCTTGCCATAGCCGCCATCGGCCTTCTCGATAGACTTGACCCCATAATCGGTGCTAACGGCATCGTGGATGAGCCGTTCGAGCCAGTCGAGGGAATCGATTGCTAGCGTGCCGAAGGTGTGTTCTTCATTCAAGAGGGCATTGAGTTGGTCAAAAACCTCCTGAATCGAAGTGCAGAGCGGGAACTTGGCGCAGTCGATTTGGCCCAGACCATCTTCTGTCTGGATGAAGATTGCCTGCGGGGCGCGGGCAGCGAAGGTCGATTTGCCAACGCCTTCCTGCCCATAAATCAT
The DNA here is from genome assembly GCA_946056345.1 of uncultured Lentisphaeraceae bacterium. GTDB lineage: Bacteria > Verrucomicrobiota > Kiritimatiellia > RFP12 > DVOR01 > Spyradenecus. The sequence goes on from CAMGJH010000222.1 coordinate 2,858, forward strand.
GAGGCGCGGTGGCAAGGCGGTGCGCCCAGTTTGGATGGTCGAGAGTAGAGACATAATGGTTTCCTTTCTGATTGGGTTAGAGTGAGACGATGGCGCGGGGAGCCTCGAAGCCGGTCTCCCAGCGATTGGATGCGCGGCAGTCCCGGAGGCGCTTGATGGCCGCGAGGTTGACCTTCTCGGCCTCGTCAAGCACATCGGGGAAGATGAACCAGACGCCCGCGCGGAAGGGCTCGGCCTTCTCCACGC
>CAMGJH010000223.1 GCA_946056345.1 uncultured Lentisphaeraceae bacterium
ATTAATTAGAAGTGAATGAACCTGAGAAAGAGCAGACAGCGGACAGCAGACAGCGGACAGCGGACAGCAGACAGTCGACAGTTGACAGTCGACAGTGCGCGGTAAACCGCGACGGAGAGGCAAGCGTTCGAAGCCGTGAGGCTCACCTTCACTGGCCAACTGTTTGCCCGTCGCGCGCAGCGCGTCCTGACGACTGACGACTAAACCTCAATCCAAACGAATGAAAGGAACAATGACTGAACATGACACCCGATTGGAGGAGATTGCCCTGCAACCCAAGGTGGTCGAGGTTGATGGTCAACGGATGGAGAACCATTCGCTCAAAGACCAAATCGAGTTAGACCGTTATTTGGCTTCGAAGAAAGCGACCCAAGGTCGAACGAGGGGCTTTCGTGTGAGCAAACTGGTGGCTGGAGGTGCGCAGTAATGGGGGCTTAACCGTAAAGGCTTTTACGAATGGCGTTACCGTAGACATTACCATCGGGGAGATTGACGGCGGAAAAGGCCTCTTGCACTTTGTAAACGGTGGTGCAATGCTCTTCGAGGATGTCAAGTGGGACGATATTTCCAGCAGTGAGTTCGTCGAAAGCGCATACATAATCGTAGGCGATGAAGTGGATGGCTGCTGGTTGTGTTGGGAAAGCCGGGATCTTCTCTTTACCGCCAAGGCGTGCGAGAACGCGCTTGTAGATAGGCGATGGGCAGACGAAGTAGAGGCCCGTTTTACAAAGCTCCTCACGCTGAAGGACCTGGCCCTTGTAAATAAGTTGTGGAATAATTCGCTTGGAGACATTCTCCCAGTTGAGGCCCACGGTGTCATCGATGAGGGTGCGGCTTTTCTGCAGTGCGGCTTGCGCATCACTGTATTTGCCTGTTGTATCGATTGTTTGGACTTCAATTGCCGTAAAATCGACCAAGTCTCCTTTGCCATCTAGACGCGCAAGCACCCAGTCAACGAAGTATGAACCAACGCCTTGCCGTTGCGGCAAACGCAATTCGCCGCCCCAGCCGTGCCCGAAGACCGCGATAGCCCCGCCCAATTCTTTCGCTTTGGCCACTGCCGCACGACCAGCGAAGAGCTCCAGTGATTGTCCAAAGGCGTTATTCGCAATTTGCCGAAGCATCTTATAGTCATCTGCGTAAATGCGGTTTGGGCAACAGATGACAGAGGGCGAGCCGGGCGTCTTTTGACGAATGGCACACACGCCTGAGATTGTTCGCTCGCGGCTAAGCAATTTGGTGCAGGGCGCACCCGTAAAGGGGCATTTTTTGTCTGCCGCAGTTTTGAGTGCAATTGGCGAATTGTCTTCGCTACGATATCCAAAGAACTCTGAGATGTAGCCAGCCATTGTTACTTCTCCTCTTCTTTTAACACCTGCATAAGGGCAACGCCAACCGCCTTAGCTAATAGAGGAGGAACGGCATTCCCGACTTGCGCGTATTGCTCTTGCTGCGAACCGTAGAAGATGTAGTGGTCTGGGAACGATTGGATTCTTGCAGCTTCCCGAACGGTTAGGGAACGGTCTTGGGCGTAATGGAAATAGGCCCCCCAGTGCGGGTCACACTTCGTCAGAATGGTTGAGGCTAGACCGTCAGGCGTAAGCCTTCCGTAGCGCTTTGTATGGTCAGACTTACGGGCGGACTTCATTCCTTTAGGCAGAAGGTCGTGAGGGATGTCTGTCCAATTGCCACCAGGTTTGATGTATTGGAGCCGCTGCAGATTGATGGCCGAAAGCCGAGGAGCTTCGTGGTTAAATACGCCAGGGCTACCGCGCCGAACAGACTGCTGGAACTCACATTGTGCCTCTGTGGCATACGCCTTGCAGACAGGCCCTTTCTCCCCAGCAGCGAGCGGCGGAAGATCGCCAATGGCTTGCTCAACGTTGACGAAGTTGCACGGAATATCTGGAGCGGGGGTCTTAATGAGCGAGCGTCCATCAAAAGTCGCCGTAAAGTTTGCGCGAATGGGCGCGTGGCAGACAGGCTCGGGAAACGCAAAGGGAGGCAACTCTCGCCCGCGAACGCCAAGGATGATGGTGCGCCAACGCATTTGCGGAACGCCATAGTAGGCCGCGCCAAGAATACGCACATCCGCGCCATAACCGAGTTCACCAAGCGCGGTAAGAATAGCGTGCAAGGTGGCCCCATTCTCGAAAGAAACGAGGCCGGGGACATTTTCAATTAGAACCGCTTGCGGTTGAAAGGCATCAACAAAGCGGAGGTATTCCTTAAACAGGTGGTTGCGCTTATCAAGGGTGCTACGGACTGGCGCGTTGATAGAGAAGCCCTGACACGGCGGCCCGCCCGCAATAAGAGCGAGTTCCCCCTTCTCAAGGCCTAGTTGCTTACGGATGGCTTCGGCATCAAGGTTCCGAATATCCTCCGTAATAACCAATGTTCCCGGATGGTTTTTGCGATAGGTCTCGGCATACTGCGGAACTATCTCAGAAGCGAAAATGCCGTGAAAGCCGGCTTCTTCCAAGCCCTCAGACAAGCCCCCCGCTCCCGCAAACAGGTCGATAAAATCATAGTTTTGTTCGACCGTATTCCCGATGACCTCATTGCTGACGATTTCAGTCCCCATAATGTCAACCTCTCCTATAGATACAGCTCTGCCTGGCAGAGCGAGAATGCCCAATGCGGCAATTGCGGAACAAGCAAGGGCTAACGCACGCGTTCTCCATTGTCTCACCGCTCGTTCCTTTCGTCTGCAATATGGTCAAATCCAAAACGCATACATCTATTGTAGCAAATCTTGCAAGAGACTCGCTACGCTCGGGTGATTCCTGCGATTACATCGTCAGCAAAAAAGTTGCGCCAGTTTTTGGGGAAGTCGCATTAATTAGAAGTGAATGAACCCGAGAAAGAGCAGACAGCGGACAGTGGACAGTCGACAGTGCGCGGTAAACCGCGACGGAGAGGCAAGCGTTCGAAACCGTGAGGTTCACCTTCACTGGCCAACTGTTTGCCCGTCGCGCGCAGCGCGTCCTGACGACTAACGACTGACGACTAAATCTCAATCCGAACGAATGAAAGGAACAATGATGATGAAACAGGAAACGCTTTTGGAAGTTGCGCTGCGGACGCTCTCGAAGGAGA
>CAMGJH010000224.1 GCA_946056345.1 uncultured Lentisphaeraceae bacterium
CTATGTCAAAAAGAGCACAAAGAAAGGCACGCTAGAGAGGCTCGTGGTGGTGTGTGGGGGCTACTCGCCCCCACGCCCCTCGGGAGCGCGGTGCGCTCCACCCCGGCGGAGGCGCCCGTTGGGCACCTCCGCTATAGGCAGGCAAGGGGGCCGCCCGTTCTGACGGGCCGCGTCCCCGCGGCCCACTGCAAAACGTTTACAACCCGCCTTGACGTGCCTTTCTTTGTGCTCTTTGTGTTCTTTGTGGTTGCTAAAATCCTGCGTGGCCTTTGTGGTGAGTTGCGCGAAAGGGGCGAGGCGGTGTATGATATGCGGCGATTTACCTCACGGTAGCGTGCGGCACGTCTGCGTGGTGCAGAAAAGGCGCGCTCGGGTAAAGGAGAGAAGCAGTTTATGTATAAGATGGATACAACCTTGCCCGCCGACGCGGTGGACTTCATTGATGATGCGAAGTTAGAGGCGATGGTTGCCGGGATGCGTGAAGATCCGGCGGCTGTGCGCGCGGTGATTGCCAAGAGCTTGCGCAAGGAGGCGCTGACGGTTGAGGAGACGGCGGTGCTGTTGGGGGCGGAGTCGCCGGAGTTGGTGGAGGAGATTTTTGAGGCGGCGCGGCAGTTGAAGCGCGATGTGTATGGGAACCGGATTGTCTTCTTTGCGCCGCTCTATGTGGGGAACTACTGCACGAACGATTGCAAGTATTGCGGCTTCCGGCGCTCGCTCACCGGCGCGGTGCGCAAGACGCTCAATGATGAGGAGCTCAAGCAGGAGGTCGAGAGCCTTGAGGATCTGGGCCACAAGCGCCTCATCCTGGTCTATGGCGAGAGCCCGATGTATGACCCCGAGTTCATCGCCCACACCGTGAAGGTGACCTATGGCACCAAGAAGGGGCGGGGCGAGATCCGCCGCGTGAATATTAATGCCGCGCCGTTGGACGAGGCGGGTTTCCGGATTGTGAAGGAGGCGGGCATCGGCACCTATCAGATCTTCCAGGAAACCTATCACAAGCCCACTTACGCGCAGTGGCACCCGGCTGGCACGATGAAGGCCAACTTCCTCTGGCGCCTGAATGCCTTTGACCGCGCCTTCCGCGCGGGGATTGACGATATGGGCCTGGGCGTGCTCTTCGGGCTCTACGACTGGCGCTTCGAGGTGCTGGCGATGGTCACGCACGCGCGCTATCTGCAGGAGAAGTTCGGCGTGGGGCCGCACACCCTCTCCTTCCCGCGCATCAAGCCCGCCGCCGGGCTGGACCTGAAGCTGGAGTGGCAGGTGAGCGACTGGGAGTACAAGCGCCTGGTGGCCATTTTGCGTCTGGCCGTGCCCTACACCGGGCTCATTATGACCGCGCGCGAGCCGGCCGAACTGCGCCGCGAGGTGTTGGCCTTCGGCGTCTCGCAGATTGACGCGGGCACCAAGCTTGAGATTGGCGGCTACCAGGAGAAGCGCGAGAAGGACACCCAGACCCTCAATCGCGAGCAGTTCAAGGTGGGCGACACGCGCAGCCTCGACGAGGTCATCGGCGAGATCCTTGACGGCGGCTACATCCCCAGCTTCTGCACCTCTTGCTACCGCCTCGGCCGCACCGGCGAACACTTTATGGAATACGCCATCCCCGGCTTTATCGGCAAGTTCTGCACCCCCAACGCCATTATGACCCTGGCCGAATACTTGCAGGACTACGCCTCGCCCGAGGTCAAGGCCAAAGGCCGCGCCGTCATTGAGCGCGAAGTGGCCAAGCTCGAACCCAAGTTGCGCGAAGAGGCCCTCCGCCGTTTGGCGCGCATTGAACAGGGCGAGCGCGACCTCTACTTTTAACCCACAAGGACACACTATGGACAACATCCAACGCCTCCTCGCCCTCCAGAACGAAGACAGCCTCCACCGCGCCCTGCAGAACGAACTCAAGGTTCTGCTCCCCAAGCGCCGCGCCGAGGCTAAAGCCCGCCTCCAGGCCGCTCGCGACGCCGTCGAAGCCGCCGTCCAGGAAAACGAGGCCGCCGCCCGCACCTACAATCGCTTCCAGGATGACTATAACCGTCATCGCGACCAGATGCGCCGCGCCGAGCGCAACGCCACCGGTCTGACCAACGCTCGCGCCCTCGAGGCCGCCCAGCGCGAGCACGCCAACGCCGCCGCCGAGGCCAACCGCGCCGCCGCCGAGGCCGATCGTGCCGGCAGCTACGTTACCCCCACCGAGCGCAAGCTCGATGAAGCCCGCGCCTTCGAGGCCCAGGAAGAGGCCGCCGTCCAGGAAATCTACGACGCGATTGACGCGCGCAAGGTCGACGTCGAGGCCAAGGCCGCCGAGGCCAAGACCCGCTGCGAGGCCGCCGCCACCGAAGTCCCCGCCGACCTCTTGGCCTATTACACCCGCCTCAAGCTCACCCGCTGGCCCTGCGTGGTGGAGTACGACCGCAAGCGCAACGTCTGCCCCGGCTGCAACCTCATCCAGCCCCAGTCCGTCACCCAGGCGGTCCTCTCCGCCGAACGCCGCGGCGCGGCCGGCACCGTCCACTGCCCCTCCTGCGGCCGCATTCTCATCTGAGCAGACAGCCGACAGCAGACAGCGGACAGCACGCTAACGCGACGGATAGGCGGAGTGCCTAGGAGATGCAAAGCCACGGCTCAGACGGGCCAACCACATCGAGCGCCAGCACTGTCAGCTGTCGGCTGACCGCTGTCCGCTAGCGCGTTTAGCGAGCCGTTCAGGCGAGCAAATCGCGTCCCCCCCCTTTTTGCCGGGGTGGTCAATCGCCCGGGGCTCGACCCCGGGAGGAAAGTCCGGACTCCACAGAGCAGGATGGCCGGTTGTAATGACCGGCGGGCGCAGGGCAAACCTGCGTGACGGAAAGTGCCACAGAAACAAACCGCCGCCCTCGGGCGGTCAGGGTGAAAAGGTGGGGTAAGAGCCCACCGGCGGACGCCGAAAAGTGCCGTGCAAGGCAAACCCCATCCGGAGCAAGCCCAAATAGGCGGAGAGGCGCTGCTCGCGCCGCCAACGGCCTCGGCCGTATCCGCGGGTTGGGTGCTTAGTTTAATGATTGACGCCCGCAAGGGAAC
>CAMGJH010000225.1 GCA_946056345.1 uncultured Lentisphaeraceae bacterium
AAGCGGGCGCGCCCAGGTGGGCGCGCCCTTTGTTTTGGGGAGAGGACGGATGACAGCGAAGAGACGACAGAGGCGGGCGGAAGAGAGAAAGCCTGTTACTTTTTGCTATGCTGTGCGTATTCTGATTGTTCGCCACTTGAAAGGAAGCCCGCGATGCGTGCAACGATGACTGACTATACTGCGTTTCTGAAACAGGTCGCCGAGGTGACCCACATTGAGGCCTTTGCGAAGGCCGATGAAGCGGGGTTGGTCTCCCTGACGGTTGATGAGGACTACGCACTCAACTTGCAGTTTGTTGAAGCCTCGGGCAAGATCTTCTGCTTTGCGCCGGTTTGCGAGCTGCCCACCGAGGCGGGGGCCGAGGCCTACCGCGCCCTGCTCGCGGCGAACCTCTTTGGCGTGGAGAGCGCCGGGGGCACCTTTGCCTTGGAGCGCGAGAGCAACACCGTGGTCTATTCGCTGCTGGTGGATCTAACGCCCGAGCTGGAGGCCGAGCGCTTCGTCCGCACCCTCGAGCAGATGCTCGAGCTGGTCAAGGTGTGGGCCGAGAAGCTCTTGGGCGAACTCGCTCCCGCAGCCGAGGAGAAGGTCGACTTCACCAGCGTCCCCGATCCCCGCTTCTTGGTCTAAGCCTTTCCCCCTTGCGAAGGAGTGCCCATGCCTATCTCGCTTGCCCAGTTCCAAAACATCGCTCAGCGTCAGCTCGTCGGCGCGCGCAATATTGTGCTGACTGGGCAAGGCGAAGCGGCCGCGCTCACTTCGCGGATTGCCGGGCGCAGTCTGCTGGTGAGCCAGAGTGCCCGCACGTGCAATCGCGAGACGATGGCCGCCTTCCGCTCGGCGATGCGCGAGCAGTTCGGCGTCTTCGGCGAGCACGCCTTCGAGCAGGTCCTCGGCGAGCGCGCCCAGCGCTGCCAATCGCTCCGCGCACGGGATGTGAAGGCCGCCATCTCAGCCCTAACCTCGGTAGTCGCCACGCGCCTGACGGCCGAGGTCGAGCGCCAAATGTCCATCCATCCAAACTTCTGCGCGGGCAGTAGCGGGTTGGACGAGGACGAGCGCGCGCTTATCCTCAACAAGGCCAAGGACCTTGCCCGGTTGCCCAACATTCGCCAGCAGCTCGCCGCAACCAACAACGAGGCTGAGCTTCAGGAGTTGGCCTTGGTGCTCCTGCGCTCGGCCAAGCGCCAGCTGGGCGTGGAGGCGGCCGCGCCCGGGGCCGTGACCGCTGGCGTGGGGGATGCGCCGGCCGCCCGGCCAGACCAAGCGGTGGGGCTGCGCCGTCTGCAGGCGACCGCCGCGCCCGACTTTGTCCGCGGCGAAACCTCGGTGGAGGACCGCGTCCGCTCCGGGCAGCTGGGGCCTGGGATGCGCATCAATGCCGCCGCCGCGAACCCCGTGCTGCTCGAGAAGATTAAGAGCAATGGCGTTGAGCCCGGCTTCCTCTACCGCCACGACTGGTCCGAGCACGACACCCAGTCGCTGATGACCGATATCGACACCCCCGCCGGCCGCGCCGCCGCCGAGGCCGAGATGGAGCGCCTCATCAACCTGCGCGCGCCGGACGATCCCCTCCGTCAGTTGCGCAACCGTTATAACCAGAACGCCCCGCAGCGTCACGCGCTCCCGGGAGAAGAAGCACCCGCCACGCGCTGGACGAACGCGCAGTTCTATGAGCTGGGGCTGCGCCTCGGGCGCGAACACCCCGCCGGGCTCTCCATCGCCGCCAACTGGGTCATCTATAGCACCCTGGCCGACAACGCGCCTGAGACGCCCTTCGCCACCGCCTTCCGTCAGCTCTACCCGGGGCTGGAGCGCGACGCGCTCGTTGCCGACCCCGCGCGCCTGCACGAAGTCCGCGAACGCCTCTTCCTGCCCTTGCAGCAGACCCTCGTCGCCTTCCAGAAGACCGGGCTGCGCCACGCCGATCGCCCCATCTTCCGCCATTACACCGATACGCACATCGCCAAGCTCGACTACAACGAGAGCGACCACGCCAGCCATCTGCGCACCGGCAGCGCCGGCTCCTTCCGTCTGCCCAAGCGCATCGTTAGCAAGAACGCCGGCGTGGGCAACGTCATCAAGAACACCTTCTACCGCGCCTTCCGCCTGACCGATGCCAAGTCCGCCTCCGTTGGAGCCGTGGCCGAGGCCTTCGCCAACGACCTCACGCGTCTGGCCGGGATCCCCGCCCAGGAGCTCTCGGTCGTTGAGGGGCAGTATTCCGATGGTAAGACCAAGCTGATGCTTGAAGCGAAGTTCGCCCAAGGCTACCGCGATGCCGAGCATTACCTCCACGATGGCTATATCGCCCGGACCGATGCCAACGGCACCCTGCGCGCGATGAACGTCCCTGAAATGGGCGCCTACAAGGCCCTCTTCTTCTTGTTGGGCGACCGCGATGCCGTTGGCTCGCACGGTCAGAACAAGGGTATCATTGGCGCGGAGGGCAATGCGCCCACCTTCTTCGCCATCGATCCCGGGCACTCCCTGGAGGGCAATGGCCCGGCCCTGGAAATTCACGACGACTTCTCCTTCCGCGACACCCAGGCCTCCACCTTTGAGAAGCGCTTCCTCAACTTCTCGATCTTCGACGACACCCTCCGTAGCGAGAAGTTCCGCGGCATCCTCAAGCTCCGCGAGATGCAGCAGCAAAACACCCTCGCCACCCTCTTTGGCGACTATGCCGCCGCCTTCCCCACTAACACCGGCGACCCCGATCGCGATGCGCTCAACACCGCCATTCTCACGCGCCTCACCGAGATGCGCTCCGAGGCCGAGGGGCAGTTGGCGCGGATCTTGGACGTCTTCCAGCCGCAGCTCGCGCTCTTCGATGCCCTCGGCGGCGGCGAGCGCGCCAATTTGGCCCTCGATGCCCTGGAGAATGTGGAAAAGCTCACCTCGCAGACCTCCGCCACCTCCCCCAAGGGCGAGGTGACCCTCAACCACCTGCACATCCTCCCTGGCACGCGCACGGCCTGGCAGGCCTCCGTCCAAGAGGGTCGCCTGGTCTTCACCACCCAAGCGCCCGTCCCGCGCGGCCAGGTGGCGGGCC
>CAMGJH010000226.1 GCA_946056345.1 uncultured Lentisphaeraceae bacterium
TCAACCGCCTCACGCGCATCTATGCGCAGTCCGAGCTCGACGCCCAGCGGCTGGTCGACGCCGGCTGCGAGCGCGGGCGGATCGAGGTCAGCGGCTCGATGAAGTTCGACGTCGCCCGCCGCAATCCCGCCAAGGAGGCCGAGCTGCGCAACTACCTCTCCGCCGCCGGCTTCGACCCCGCCGCCCCCATCCTCCTGGGCGGCTCCACTTGGCCGGGCGAGGACGCCTTCCTGCTGGAAGTTTACCGCCGGGCGCGCGCCGAGGTGCCGGCTCTGCGCCTCATCCTCGCCCCCCGCCACTTCGAGAAGGCCGGCGAGGTGGAGCGCAATATCGCCGCCGCCGGCTTCCCCTGTCTGCGCAAGAGCCGCGCCCCAGTGCCCACGCCCCAGCCCGAAGAGACCGTCCTCCTGGCCGACACCACGGGCGAGCTGATGGGCTTCTACGGCCTCTCGCAGGTTGTCTTTGTGGGTAAGAGCCTCTGCGAGCACGGCGCGCAGAATATGATTGAGCCCTGTCTCTGCGGCTGCGCCGTGGCCATCGGCCCCAATACCGAGAACTTCCGCCCCGTGATGAGCGACCTGCTCGATCAGCAGGCCCTCCTCCAAGCGTCCGACCGCGAGACCCTCGCCGAGGCGCTCCTGGGCCTCATCCGCTCCGAAGCCGACCGCCGCGCCCTCGGCGCGCGCGCCACCGCCGCCGTCGAGCGCCGCCGCGGCGTCACCCCCCGCCTGGCCTCCGAGATTCTCCGTTCGCTCGCCTAAGCAAAAAAGAAGCGAGGCCTCCCTTCGCCCAAGGGAAGCCTCGCTAAAAAATGGAGGCGCGAATCGGAGTCGAACCGGTCTAAAAGGATTTGCAGTCCTCTGCCTAGCCGCTTGGCTATCGCGCCGCTGAAAACGGGGCATAAGATAGCAAAGCCTTTGCGCAAAGGCAAGCGAAAAAGTGCCCCTCCCCGATATTTTCTCGGAGAGGGGTTCTTCGTTGGGGCGAGGTGAGACCGGTTTCAGCCCGCTCAACGAGCGGGCAGGAACCGCGTGCAGGGCTGATTACCGCGGGAGACGACATCGGAAAGGATGTTGTGGCGGAAGCCGTTGGCGATGACCGTCTCGATGCCGCGCGCGGCGGTGGCGCTGGCCACGTGGAGCTTGGTACCCATCCCACCGCGGCCCTGGGAGGTCTTGGCGGAGACCACGTGGCTGGCGAGGTCCTCGCCCGGGGCGACCTGCGTGATGAGGCGGGAGGCGGGATCGGCCGGGTCGCCGGTGTAAAGGCCGTCAATCGAGGAGAGGATGATGAGCAAGTCGGCCTCAATGAGCTCGGCGAGCTGCCCGGCGAGTTCGTCATTGTCGGTGAACATCAGCGACTCCACGCTCACGGTGTCGTTTTCGTTGATGACCGGGACGATGCCGTAGGCGAAGAAGGCGGCGATGCACTGGCGGATGTTCGCGGTCTGCTCAGCGGTGGCGAAGTCGCACTTCGTCAGGAGGATCTGGCCCACGTCCAGGCCGTCGGCCGAAAAGAGGGTGCGATAGGTGTCGATGAGGATGGCTTGGCCAACGGCCGAGAGGACCTGCCGGCGCGCCACGCGCTCGACGGTCTTGGGAAGCGCCACCTGGGCGCGGCCGGCCGCCACGGCCCCGGAGGTGACAATGGCCACCTGGTGGCCTTGCTCGCAAAGCGCGGCCACTTGGTCGACCAACTCCGCCATTCGGGCAATGCAGAGCCGACCATCGGCCCGCGCCAGGACATTCGAGCCCACTTTCACGACGATGCGCATAAGCCTTCTCCTCCGATTAGTTAGTGCCCGAGGCCAGGATGCCGGCCACCACCGCGCCGGTAAAACCGCGCGCGTCCATCGCATTCAGCCCCCGAATGGTCAGCCCGCCGGGCGTGCAGACGCGGTCGACCTCCGCCTCAGGGTGCGACTTATTCTCAAGGACGAGCCGCGCCGCGCCGACCATCGTCTGGGCAAAGATCTCGCCGGCAGCCTGGGCGCTGAGGCCCATCTGCACCCCGGCCTCCTGCGCAGCGCGCAGAAAACGCAGCGCGTGGGCGATGCCACAGCCCGAAAGGGCCGTAACGGCCGAAAAGCGCGCCTCCTCCAGCGGTAAGGCCAGCCCAAGCGCGGAGAGGAGCTCGCCGGCGCGGGCCGCGGCCTCGGGCGTCTCGGCGGCGTAGGCCACCACGCCCTCGCCCAGGCTCACGGCGGTGTTGGGCATCGCGCGCACCAGGTTGCCCGGCGCGGCAGGGCCGAGCGCCTCGCGCAGCGCAGCGAGCGTCACCCCTGCCGCCACCGAGAGAATCAGCGCCCCGGGCGCCAAACTTCCGGCCACCTCGCGCAGAACCTCCGCGACCAAACGCGGCTTGACGGCGAGAACGACCACCTCGGCCCCGGCGACGGCCTGGGCATTATCGGCGAGGACGCGGCAGCCGAGTTCGGCGAGCGGCACCTTCTCCGGGTGGGGCGTGCCGAAAGTGAGTGCTTCAGGGGCAATGCGGTTGGCTTTCAGGAGGCCGCGGGCAATGGCAAGGCCCATATTGCCGCCCCCAAGGATGGCGATAGACATAGGAACTCCTTCAGCGCTCAGCGCGCGTCCAGGATGATGTAGACTTGAATGAGGCGCGAGAGGGGCAGCAGCAACTCGCGGTAGAGGTCGACCAAGTGGCCGGCGGTTGCCTCGTCGAGCCCCTCGCGCAGGGCAAAGTCGTGGGCGCGGGCAAGGACCTTCTCCTCCACCTCGCGGTTAAGCAGGGCTTGCTCGACGGCCTCCGCCTCGCCCGTGGCCGCCGCGGCACGGATGGCCGGGGCCAGCTCCACGCGCTTGCGGGCAATGACCTTGGTGGCAAAGCGGAAGCGGCGGGCCAGGGCCGCGATGGCCTCGGTGTCGGCGTGGAGAGCGCCGCGCGGCTCGCAGTCATCGCCCGCCGGGGCCAGACGCGGCACAATCTGCGTGAGGTAGAAGCGGCGCAGGGCGCGGGTCTGCTCGGTGGCATCGCCCGAGGCGAAGGCCTGGGCCAGCGCCTTGGGCTCGATGGGGGCGGCGTGGACGT
>CAMGJH010000227.1 GCA_946056345.1 uncultured Lentisphaeraceae bacterium
GGGGCGGACAAAAATGTAAAGCGCCCCGGCCTCAAAACGAGCCTGGGGCGGGGGCGGGGTGTGGGGAACGATTGCGCGCGAAGGAGCGTGCGGGGTGAGCGAATGAAGGAGGACGCGTTGGGGGCGCGCTTAGGGCTTGACGGGCTCGGCGCAGGGGATCGCGTGCTTGGGGTCAAAGCCCGGGGGCAAGAGCAGAAAGAGCTCGATGGGGAGGGCCTCGGGGTTGTCGAAGCGCCAGAGGTCATCCTCCGCAGGTTCCCAACGCGAGACCACCGGCAGGCCGTTGACGCGGATGACGCAGGAGACTTGCGCCGGCAAAGGCAGGGCCAGCGAGCGCTGCTGCGTGCGGAGGTAGAGCCCTTGCGGCTTCTCGGTGACCGTGAGCAACCGCGCGGCCTGCGCCGGCAACGGCAGGGCGGCCGGGAAGAAGGCGCGCTCGGTGGGCTTGAGGTCGGCGCGCACCCGCGTGTAGTCTGGCACCCAGGGGCAACGTTCAGGCAGGTCGCGAAAGAGACAGAGCATCGTGCTGGGCTTGGCCTCCAGCTGCTGGGCACGGAGCGTGCCAGCGTGCGCGGCGCGTTCCAACGGCTGTTGGTAGCCCACGCCGGTGAGCATCGGCAGGATGGAGGCCTCGGCCACCTCCGCCGGCAACGGCAAGCCCACCATCTCCGCGAGCGTCGGCACCCAGTGATCGAGCGAGACCGGCTGGGGAATCGTGTGCGCCGGCCAGATAACGTTCTGCCAGAAGAGCGTCAGCGGCAGAGTCCGCTCCTGCGGCGCCAGGAAGATGAGCGCGTTGCAGGCAATCAGCGGCGGCAGCGTCTCGCGCAGTTCCTCGGCGCTCGCCTCCTCAAAGAGCACCACGCACAGCGGCTCGAGCGGCACGGCCTCCTCCCGGCGCATCTCCGCGCGCAATGCCAACAGCTCGCCCATCTGCCCACACGCCTCGCGCCACGACAGATCCTGCACCGAGAGCAACCGATACCCCGCCGCTTTCAACACTGGCAACGGCCCCTTCGCGCAAAAGTCCTCCATCGTCAACGGCGCGTGCTCAAGCGTGGTGCCCTGCTCGGAGAGCGCGCGCAACGCCGCACGCACCTCCTTGTTCCCCTCGCTCACGCGCGGTGCCAAAAAAAGAATATCCGGGGCCGAGGCCGCCTCCTGCCCCGTCAGCTCCAATACCGCCGCGCGCGGACTCTCCTCCGGCGCCTCGGCGGCCAGCGCCACCGGGGCCACCCACAGGCCACACGCGCCCAGCGCAGCCAACGCCAGCGCGCCCAAACGCCTCCTCACCGGCAGAGCCACCACCAAATCCCCCAGTTAAGCGCCAGGGCATACAGCTGCGAAGCAAAGTCGTCGGCCACAATCCCCCACCCCTCCGGAAGATACTGCACCTGACGCGCCGGCGGCAGCTTAAGAACATCCAGCACGCGAATAACCACAAAGGTCAACGGAATCAGCCACCACACCTCCACCAGCGGCAGCCCAATCGTGGCAATCGGATAGAGCAACCACTCGTCGGCCGTAATCCGCCCATCATCCTTCTTCTTCAGCGTCCGCTCCGAGACCGTGCAAATCGGCACCGCCAGCAACGCCAACGCCAGGCACAGCACCCCCTGCGCCCACACCGGCACCCACGCGGCAAACGCACACGCCAACGCCACCCCCGGGAGCGACCCAAAGGTCCCCGGCGCCACCGGCGCCACCAACCCAATTCCCAACCCCGTCCCCAACCAGACCGCGAGCCGTTGCGAAAAAGAGGCGCCCAGCGTTGCTTCCGGGCGCGCACCAGCGTAAGGGTCGGGTCCTTTCCAGCCCATCACTGCCCCTTCGTCATTCGGTAGAAAGTCAGGAACGAGCGAATCACATCGGCCTGCGTGACGTCATCGATCGTGTAGTGAACCCCCTCGGGTCGGAACGGCTCATCGTGCGTCGTGGTCCGCGAGTTCATCCGCACCACGCGCGCATTCGCCCGCGGCAGGATGCCATCGCTCACATACTGGCGCGTCACCGAATAACAGATCTCCTCGACGCTCGCATCCTCCCGGTAGATCGTCAGGATCGTCGAAGCCGGGGCCTCGCGGACATTCGCCGTCCGCCCCAGCCGCCGCATCTCCTCGGCAATCTCGTTCAACGCCGGGGTGGCCACCTCGCGCAGAAACTTCACGAACCGCGCGTTCTCCCGCTCAGCGCGGGAGGACTGCGAATCGCTCAGAAAGATATTCTCGAGCTCCTGCTTCCAGTCAGCCATAGGACTTAGTCCTCAAGCTGGAAGTTGATAATCGGGAAGAACGGCACCGTCGAGCCCTTAATCACGTTAATCAGGCCGAACTGATAGCCATAGCTCACATTCGTGACGTTGATCAGCCCCAGCTGCACGCCACGCATATCGTTTGCCGTGTTCATCAAGCCAATCTGCCCGCCGCGCATCACCGCCGCGTCGTTCCAGAACAGCGCCAGCTGCACGCCATCCAAATGGAAGGCCTCGTTCACGCCAATCACCGCAATCTGCACGGCGCCCGCGCGGTCGCGCACCTTGTTCCGCAACAAGGCCAACTGCAACCCGTAGGCATTCTGCGCTTCGCCGATAATCGCCAAGTCCACGCCCGTGATGTCGTGGCAGGTGTTCCACGCGCTCAACCGCAGACCCACCACGTCAATCGTCTCCTCGCCACCGAAGGCAATCGGCACCGGCGTGACCGTGCGCGTCTCGGTCCGCTGAAAGGTATCTCCCTCGCCCGGCACCTGATCGGCACCCTGCGACTCCGCGGCGAACACGCCGGCAACCATCGAAAAACAGGCAACTAAGGCCACGGTCAGTTTCTTCATAACGTCCTCGCTATGGGTTAACGAAAGTGCAAACTCTCTCACTTGCCCTAAATGCTACTCCTTTTCGGCCGAAAGCGCAAGCCTTTTTTGCGCTTTTCCAGAGAAAGTGAAGGACCCGCCCGGAGCCGAAGTCAACCCGGCCCGGGACCAAGGCGAACTAGGCCCGGGGCTACGCAGGAGGAAACCACAAAGAACACAGAGAGCACAAA
>CAMGJH010000228.1 GCA_946056345.1 uncultured Lentisphaeraceae bacterium
CCCCCAAGGCACCCTCGATACCCTCCTCGGCCGCTCCCCCGCCAACCGCCAAAAGATGGCCATCCTCCGCGAAGGCGGCCGCCGCGCCATCACCCACTGGCAGCTCCTCTGCGCCCTCCCCGGCGGCCTCTGTGCCCTCCAATGCCTCATCGACACCGGGCGCACCCACCAAATCCGCGTTCACCTCGCCTCTCTCGGCACCCCCATCGCCGGCGATGCCCTCTACGGCAAGCCCGGGCTCGACCGCCGCCTCCCCACCCCGCCCGCGCGCCAACTCCTCCACGCCCGCGAACTCTCCCTCGCCCATCCCATCACCGGCGAGCCCCTCCGCTTCCTGGCCCCCCTCCCAGCCGACTTCCTCGCCGCCGGCCTCACCGAAGACCCCGCCGAGCGCTAAGGCAGGCTGATGAGGACGCGGAAGAAGCGACTCTCGGCAGTAGGGTCGCCCCAAGCGTCTCCCAGCGCGGCCTTGCCTTGGAGGGTGTATTTGCGCCCGCTCACCGTGTCGTAGGCCGGCACCAGCGAGCCATCAGCCTGCGCGCGGAAGGGGCCAAAGCGGAAGCGGCTCCTGGCATCGGTGGGGTCGGTCCCCAAGATATACTCCTGCGCATTGGTGAAGCCATCGCCATCGCTATCCTCCGTGGCCAGGGCGGGCAACGCCTCGGTGGCCGCGGCGGGGAAGTGCTTGGCGAGCCAGGCGGCGGGGATGGGCTTGCTCTCGCCCGAGACGGTGAGCGTGTGGCTGTTGCGCACCAAGGCTGCCAGACGCTCGGGCGTGGCGGCCACGTCAATCAACGCCGGGGCATTCTCCTCCCAGGTGCTGGTGGCCGAGAAGAGCGCGGGGTCGAAGAGCCCCAGGCGGATCTCCGGGGAACGCCACCACGCGAAGGCCAGCGTCTCATCGCAGAGGCAGACGATGGCGCGCTCGTTGAGCGTAGCGGCCGCCTGCGCCAGAGCGGTTTGCAAGGCGATAGAGTCGGCGACCTCGCTGGGTCCGGTCAAGAGGAGAATCAGCTTCTGCTCTCGCTTGGCCATATTCAGTGCGGCTAGCGGCAGCGTCCGAACCGTCAGCGTGGCCGTGCCGGCGGGCAGGGCAATCTGCTGCTCGGGCGGCAGGGCGCACGCGAGCGCGTAGGCACGCACCTGCCCGGCGACGGCCTCAGGTAGACCGACGTAGCAGTAGTCCTCCGCCTCCCCGGTCAGCACATTGGTGGTGGTAATCGGGTAGTCGTGGCCGCAAACCGTTAAGGTAAGCGGCTGGCCCACCGGCACTTCGCTCGGCTTGAGCAGGAAGGCGAAGGTGCCGAAGGGCGAGGTGGCCACCGTATGCCCCAGGAGCGAGACCTCGACAAAGCCCGCCGGCGCACCGGCCGCCGAGATAACGCGCCCGTAGACGGGGATGACCGGATCCTCCGCGCCGCCAATCATCGTCACCGCCCCCTTCACCACGGAGTAGGTTTCGGCAATCTTCGGCAGGGCATACCAGCCATCCTGACTGCCGCCATAGCCCATAAAGATGCGCGTATAGGCCACGCCCTGAGTCGTCTCGGCATAACCCACAGCCACCACCGCGTGACCGCTCCACTCGGTGCTCCCCTGGATGGAGAGGATTACCGGGCGACCGCAGAGGATTGGCGCGTAGATGAGCGGACCGTAATCCGCGGCCATAATGTTGGTGGCATAGCGCGTGGCGGAAAGGTTAAAGTAGGTGGCGAAGACATCGGCCAGGCTGCTCGTAAAGGAGGCAGAAGCACGCGAGGTCCATTCCATCCCCAGGAGAACACCCACATCGTAGGTAACGCGCCCGAGGAGTTCGCGCTGCGCCTCGGTCAAAGTGGTGCCACCCCGGACCCACGTGGGCAGGATGGACCAATCGTAGGCCCCGCCCTTGGTGGTGCAGTCTTTGCTCTTACCATCCACCGCGCACGCCTTGGTGACGCCGCTCGGCCCCGCCCGCACGTGCAGAAACTCCAACACCGAGGCCGCCGCCGGCGCCACGCACCCGCAAGGATAGTTTTCTGGCGTGTGATAGTTGTAGACCGGCACATCGGCCGTGGTCAGATAGCGGTTCGTCTTCTCCTGCGCCCAGTGCGTCAGCTGCTCGCGCTGCCATGCGCGAATAAAGGCGAACTGCCGCTCGGGTGTGTCCGCGATGCCCTCCGCCAACAATACCGGAGCGCCGGCGGCCGGCTTACCCAGAAGCTCCGCCCAGCGCGCCTCCTCCGGCGTGGCGGCCTCGGCCTCGGCGCTTACGGCCAGCCGCTGGACCGCCCCCGTCCCCAACGCCGCCAAGCGCCCGGCCGCATCGGCGCGCAGGATGTCCACCATCGCCGCGCCGCCCGCCGCGCCCGTGCCCGAGAAGACCGCCAGGATTGGCTCCAAGCGCGTCTCCCCGGCCACCGCAAGCGTCTGCTCGCCATTCGCCGCCGGCACCAAATAGAAGAGCACCTCCCCCGACGCGCCGCAGACCACCTCGGGCGCCCCTACCGCCGAAACCGCCTCCGCCGTCTCAACCAGATGGCCATTGCGCGCGCTCCACGCCTCGGCCGCCGCCAGCGCCTCCGTCTCCGTCACCGGCCGCGCCACGCCCCACCCCGCGAGCGCCATCAGCGCCCCCAGGAAACCCAACCGAACTCCGCTGCCATCCATCGTCTCATCCTTTCCTGCGCGTCATACAAACACGCGCAGTATACCACAGCCGCCCCACCGGCAAGCACTCTTTTCGCCCGGGGCAAAAAGGGGGGGGGCGGGGGCGAGTGGCCTGGCGGAGCTGGCCACGGCAAAACGCTTAATGGCACCCCCAACCGCTCACCCGCCCCGGGGGAAAAATGAACTAGGCCCGGGTCGAGGGTCAACCCGGGCCTAGTTCGAGGCCAACCCGGGGCGGATAAAAATGTAAAACGGCCGGGGCGGCTGCGAGGGGAAGGGCGCGGCCATTGGAGCAGCCAGGGGTGCCGGGCGCCTTCGCCGGGGTGGAGCGCACTGCGCTCCCGAGGGGGGGTGAGGGGCGAGCAGCCCCCACCCCACGCGCGGG
>CAMGJH010000229.1 GCA_946056345.1 uncultured Lentisphaeraceae bacterium
CGGCCACCACGGCCGAGAGGAGCGACTCAATCCCCGCAAGCAGCGCAATGGAGATGGCCGGGGAGAAGAGCGCGCGGATGTCCAGCTGGCTCCAGTCGAGTTTCGGGAAGGCAAAGCCCATCCCGCCGGAGACCTCGGGGAACTTGCTGCCGATGGTGGCCACTTCCAGGTTGTAGCGCTTGAGTACCAGGGCGATGATGGTGGTCAGAACAATGGCGACAATCGAGCCGGGCACGCGCTTGGTCACCTTCTTCCAATAGATGCAGATGGCCAGGGTGACGGCGGAGATCGCCACGGCCGCCCAGTTGACGGTGGCGATGGACTTGGCGTAGATGGCGAGCTTGCCGACGAAGTCGCCGGGCATCTTGGCACCGGCGAGCGCGGCCGTGCAGTCCAGCCCGAGGAGCGCCTCAATCTGCCCGGCAAAGATAATCAGCGCAATGCCCGAGGTGAAGCCCACCGTCACGGGATAGGGAATGTATTTGATGATGGAGCCCAGACCGCAGAGCCCTAGCAGCACGAGGATAATCCCGGCCATCACCGTGGCGGCCAAGAGCCCCGTGGCCCCAAACTGCGAGTACACGCCATAGATGATTACGATGAAGGCCCCCGTCGGCCCGCCGATTTGCACCCGGCAGCCGCCGAAGAGCGAGATGGCCACCCCGGCCACCACTGCCGTCACCATTCCCGCCTGGGGCGGCAAGCCGGCCGCGATGGAGAAGGCAATCGCCAGTGGTAAGGCCACCGCCGCCACAATCAAGCCCGCCACGAGGTCCGCGGCGAAGGTCTTCCAGGAGTAGCCTTCGCGCAGACAGGTCCACAGCGCCGGACGAAATCGCTCCAACCCGGCACTCATCAGTTGCTTCCATTGCACGTGAATCATACGTCTCTCTTCCTAATTAAAGCGCAACGCGGCAGAACTCTCCGCCGCGTTGTGCTTGCTACGCTCTGCGCTGCGATTACTCCGCAGCGGCAAAGTCGGACTTGCCGACGCCGCAGGTCGGGCACACCCAGTCTTCGGGCAGCTGCTCGAAGGGGATCCCGTCATTCTCGGCCGGGTCGTAGACATACCCGCAAACTTGGCAAACGTACTTCATGTCAGTCTCCTTTCAAGGTTGAATAGACGCGGCTATGATACCACAATGGGGTCGACTCTGTCACCCCTTTCCGGCTCAAAAAGATGCGCGTGGCGGAAGTCCACCGAAAGCGCGCACCGCTCTCCGTGGCGCATCGGCGCATCGCTCGGCAAGCGCGCAATCAGCCGGCTGCCCCCCACGGCAAAGTGAACAAAGGCTTCTGAGCCCATCTGCTCGACAATCTCGACCGTGCCGGAGAGCTGCCCGGGCGGCACGTCGGCCCCCTCGGCCAAAGGCTCGGCCCGCAACCGCTCGGGGCGCACCCCAAAGAGCAGCGCGCGCCCCACCGCCACCGACGCAGGCACGAAGCCCGCCGGCGGCCGCAAAACGCCCCCCTCGGCGCGCAGGTTCCCCCCCTCGGCCACGCGCACGGGCAGGAAGTTCATCGGCGGCGTGCCGATAAAGCCGGCAGCAAAGCGGTTGCGCGGCTCGTTGTAGAGGCGCACGGGGTCGTCCACCTGGCGGATGTGCCCCCCTTCCATCACCACGATGCGGTCGCCCAAGGTCATCGCCTCGGTCTGATCGTGCGTGACGTAGAGGATGGTAGCGTCGAGCCGATGGTGGAGGCGGTGAATCTCCTCGCGCATCTCCACGCGCATCTTCGCGTCGAGGTTCGAGAGCGGCTCATCGAAGAGGAAGACCTTCGGCTGGCGAACAATGGCCCGCCCCAGCGCCACGCGCTGACGCTGCCCGCCGGAGAGGTTCTTGGGCAGACGCTCCAGCAGCTGCTCCAACCCCAACGCCTCGGCCGCCTCGGCAATCCGCCGGGCAATCTCCGCGCGCGGGGTCCGGCGCAACTTGAGCCCAAAGGCCATATTCTCGCGCACGGTCATATGCGGATAGAGCGCGTAGTTCTGGAAGACCATCGCGATATCGCGGTCCTTCGGCGGCAGGGTGTTGACCACGCGCCCATCGATCGCCACCGTGCCGCCGGAGATTTCCTCAAGCCCGGCGACCATCCGCAAGGTCGTGCTCTTCCCGCACCCCGAGGGACCGACCAGCACCAAAAACTCGCGGTCGGCCACCTCCAGGTCAAAATCCTCCACGGCCACCACGCCTCCGGCGTAGACCTTCCGTAGATGATGGAGTGAAACGCGGCTCAAGGCAAGCTCGCCTTGCGAGCGAGAGCTTACGAACCGGGATGGACGAAGGGCTCGCCCGCCTTGCACATCGGGCAATCGGCCGGCTCCCAAACCTGCGGCTCAATGTGGAGGAGCGCGAAGGTGGGATAGTCGAACTTCGCCTTGCCGCCGGAGCGATCGACCAGCACCAGCACCGCGGCCACTTCGCCGCCGGCCGCCTTCACGATGTCAATCGTTTCCTGGACGCGCCCGCCGCGGGTAATCACATCCTCGGCCACCACATAACGCTGACCAGGAATAATCTTGAAGCGGCGCATCGTGAGCATCCCCTCGGCGTTCTTCTCGGCGAAGATGCACTGCGTGCCGAGGGCCTTGGCCACCTCGTGGCCCACCAGAATGCCGCCGAGCGCCGGCGAGATCACGCCATCCACCGGCCCGATGTCCGCCTCGCCTTTCATTCGGCGCACCAACTCAGCGCAGAGCGTCTGGGCGTGATGCGGCCAACGCAGTACCTCGGCGCACTGAAAATAGCGGTTGGAATGGAGCTTGGAACGCAATTCAAAATGGCCCTCCAGGAGCGCCTTGGTCTCCTTGAAGATTGCCAACACATCATCGTCAGTCATCGTTTTCCCTTTCTGATGGGCTCTGAATAACGCGAGCAGTATAGCACAACTCGCCCCCCGCGTCAGCAATAGTTCAGCCGCCGAGGCTCCCCCGGCGGCTGAATGGTGCTCCCAGTTCCACCCGTTAGGCCATCGCGCCCAGCTGCTGGGCAATGTCCTTCTGCGTATCGGTCTCG
>CAMGJH010000230.1 GCA_946056345.1 uncultured Lentisphaeraceae bacterium
CTCGAGCGACTGGATGGCGACGGGCGGGCGGTTGCCGTCGAGGAGGGTGCCCAACCGCGTGCCGCGGCCGTGGAAGTCCTCCGGACCGAAGCCGAAGTTGAGCTCGGCCAGGGCGCGGAAGTGGTCACGCAGACGCTGGGCACGGAAGACTTCCATCCACTGGAAGGCGTGCAGTTGCTTGGGGGCGTATTCCGAGACGCGGTAGAGCGAGAGGTCGATGGGCTCGCCCAGGGCGACTTCGGCCTGCTGGCGCGCGGCCTCGAGCTCGGCATCGTCGCGCGGATAGAGGAACTGGGCCTCGTCGCCCGAGCCGATGACGGCCATATAGCGGGCGAAGGAGCCGTCCTCGGGGCGATAGGTCTTGGCGTAGGCGGCGGTGTCGACCCCGCGCAGGCGCATACTCTTGAGGGTCGACTCAATCTCCAGGGCCACATCGAGGAACTTGGTGAACTGCTCCTGATAGACCTCCGAGCCGTCGGCGCGCAGGAAGCGCAGGCTCTCGCTGCCGAGGAGGAGGCGGCGCTCGAGGGCTTCGTCGTTGGCCACGTACTCGGACTTCTTGCCGCGCTTGATTTGGTAGAGCGGCGGTTGGGCGAGGTAGACGAAGCCGGCCTCGATGAGCTTGGGCATCTGGCGGAAGAAGAAGGTGAGCAGGAGGGTGCGGATGTGCGCGCCGTCGACGTCAGCATCCGTCATAATGATAATCTTGTGGTAGTGCACCTTGGAGAGGTCGAAGTCGTCGGCCCCGAAGCCGCCACCGATAGAGGCGATGAGCGAGCGGATCTCGTTGTTGTCGAGCATCTTGTCGATGCGGGCCTTCTCGACGTTGAGCACCTTGCCGCGCAGGGGCAAGATGGCCTGGGTGCGGCGGTCGCGCCCATCCTTGGCCGAGCCGCCGGCCGAATCGCCCTCGACGAGGAAGAGCTCGGTCTCGGCCGGATTGCGGCTGGAGCAATCGGCGAGCTTGCCGGTGAGGAAGCCGCGCTCGAGGCCGCCCTTGTTGCGCGTGCTCTCGCGGGCCTTGCGGGCTGCCTCGCGCGCCTGGCTGGCCAGGACCGCCTTGGCGATGATGGCGCGGGCAACGGTGGGGTTTTCGCCAAAGAAGTCCGCAAGCTTGGCCGAAACGATCGACTGCACGAGCCCGGCGACATCGGAGCCAAGCTTGGTCTTCGTCTGCCCCTCGAACTGCGGCTGAGGAATCTTGACGGAGATGACGGCGGTCAGACCCTCGCGGATGTCATCGCCGGTGAGGACGGAATCGGCCTTCTTGCCAAGCTTGTTCTCGGCGATGTACTTATTAATCGTGGCGGTGAGAGCGGTGCGGAAGCCGGTCAGGTGGGTGCCGCCCTCGATGGTGTTGATGTTGTTGCAGTAGGAACTCTCGATGGTCGAGTAGACGTCGGTATACTGCATCGCCACCTCGACGGCGATCTCGCCATAGGCGTTGCTGCCGGTGCCGGAGATGTAGATCACCTCGTGCAAGGGGGTCTTGCTCTTGTTGATAAAGGCCACATACTCGCGAATGCCGCCCTCGTAGTGGAAGGTCTCCTGGTGCTTGACCTCGGAGTGGTTATCGGTGAGGGTGATCTTCACGCCGCCATTGAGGAAGGCGAGCTCGCGCAAGCGGTGCGAAAGAATCTCCCACTTGAAGCCTTCGCGGTACTGAAAGATCTTCGGATCGGGCATAAAGGTGACCGCGGTGCCCGTGGCCTGCGTGTCGCCCACCTGCGTGACCGGCCCGCACGGCTTCCCGCGCTCGTAGCGCTGACGGTAGATGTGCCCATCGCGCTTGACCTGCACCTCCATCCACTCGGAGAGCGCATTCACGCAGCTCACGCCCACACCGTGCAGACCGCCCGAGACCTTGTAGCCGCTGCCGCCGAACTTGCCGCCGGCGTGCAGCACGGTCATCACCACCTCCAGCGCCGACTTGTGCATCTTCTCGTGCTCGGCCACCGGAATCCCACGCCCGTCATCCTCCACCGTCAGCGACCCATCGGAATTGATTGTCACCTCGATGTGATGGCAATACCCGGCCAACGCCTCGTCAATCGAGTTGTCGACCACCTCGTAAACCAAGTGATGATAGCCGCGCTCGGTGGTGTCGCCGATATACATCGCCGGCCGCACACGCACCGCCTCCAACCCCTCCAACACCTCAATGGAGCTGGCATTATACTCACCGTTCTGCTGCGGCGTCTCGTTCTCTTCTGACATGATAAACCTTTCTGGCAAGCGTCTCGTACGCTTCATTCGCCCCTACTATACCAAAAAACGCGCGCGTGCGCGCGCGTCCCCCACCGCAAGCGCACTGCCTCACGCCTCAGACTATCGCCCATCACCTATCAAAAAAGCAACCCGGCCCGAGTCCGAGGTCAACCCGGGCCTACCTCGAGGCGAACCCGGGGCGGACAAAAATGTAAAGCGCCCCGGGGTCAAAACAAACCCGGAGCGGAAGTTGGCTGAGGCAGTGCGATCACCGCCTTGTGCTCGCCCGCGTCAAGTTAGCGAACAAGCGGATTAGGCTTTGCGCCCGTAGCGGCTGCGGCAGGAGAGGAACGCCGTGAGCAAGAGGGCGACGGTGGCGGTGTGGAAGAGAGGATAGTAGGCGTTGCCGAGGAGGTGGGGGATGCCTTGGGTGAGGAGGGCGGCGAGGGCATCGAAGGGCGCGCGGAAGCCTTCCATACAAAGATAGGCGAGGAGGGCGTGGCGGCCGTAGAGCGTCAAAAGGCCCCAGCCGCGGCGGAAGCCGAGGAGGTCGGCCACCAGGTAGAGCGCGCCGAGGGCGAGGATGCCCCATCCCATCGCTTGCAGGGTGAAACTGAGGGTAAAGATGCGCTTGATGGCCGGCTCCCAGAGGCCGAGGAGGAGTCCGCCGCCGAGACATCCGCCACCGAGGAGGGCGAGGGCGAGGAGTTTGCGCCAGGGCTCCAGACGCGGCGAGCGGAGGAGTTCGGTGCAGTGCATTCCGCAGAGGTAGGAGCCTGCCGCAAGAGCTTCTTCAACCGAA
>CAMGJH010000231.1 GCA_946056345.1 uncultured Lentisphaeraceae bacterium
CAATATTCTCAGCCTTCGAACGAAGGGGCGCACGTCGGGCACGTTGGGCGCGAGCTTGGGGAGAATGGGCAGCGTGGTGGCTTCGCGCACGGCCTTGACCACCTCGGTAAAGGTCTCGACCCGCGTGCCGAAGCTCGCCCCACCCTCCTTGACGTTGGGGCAGGAGACGTTGAGTTCCAGGCCGACCACACCCGGCACGCCGGTCAGCCGCGCGGCCACCTGGGCGTATTCCTCGACGCTGGTCCCCCAGATATTGACGATGGTGGGCACCTGGCGCTCGACAAGGAAGGGCATATCCTCGGCGATGAAGGCCTCCACGCCCGGCCCTTGCAGGCCGATAGCGTTCATCATCCCGCCGGGCACCTCGGTGTGGCGCGGCAAGGGGTTCCCCGGCCACGGGCACGCACGGATGCCCTTGACCGTCACCGCGCCCAGCCGCGAGATGTCGAAGAGCCCGGCATACTCCTGCCCATACCCAAAGGTCCCCGAGGCCACGGTGACGGGATTCTTCATCTCGATCCCGCCGAGATTGACTGCCATCTTTGCCATCGCTGCGCCTCCTGCTTGATTAGCCGCGCGCGAAGCGGTCGAGGACGCCATTGACGAAGGCGCCGGCCTCTTCGTTGGAGAAGTACTTGGCCAACTCGATGGCCTCGTTGATGACCACCGGGGCGGGGGTCTTCAGCTCGCGGATCTCATAGACGGCCAGGCGCAGCACGCAGCGCTCAATCACGCCCAGGCGGTCGAAGCTCCAGTGCTCGCAGAAGGGCACCAGCAGCGCGTCGATCTGGTCGAGCTTCCCCAGGGTGCCGCGGACGAGCTGCTCGGTGAACTCGCGAACGCCGGTGGAGGCCAGGCGCTCGCCCGGCTGGAGGGTGCGCTCCATCTCGTCGAGGTCGTCATCCTCCTTGCCGGCGGCCTCCTGACGGCAGCTCCACTGCTGCTCCCAGAAGTGCTCGAGGATCATCTCGGGCTTGGCGAAGGGGTTCAGGTCGGCCTGCACAATCATCTGCAAGGCCCATTCACGCGCTTTGTGACGGCGGTTTGTCGGCGGCTTCATCTCACTTCTCCTCCTGGGGCAGGCTCTTGCCGAGCAGGTTGGCCATCTCGATGGCGGCGCAGGTGGTGTCGTAGCCCTTGTTGCCGGCCTTGGAGCCCGAGCGCTCGAGGGCCTGGTCCAGCGAGTGGGCGCAGACGATGCCATTGAGCACCGGGATGCCGCTCTCGAGCCCCAGCTGCGCCAGGGCGCGGGCCACGGAGGTGTTAATCAGCATCGCGTGGTCGGTGGCACCATCAATCACCGCGCCCAGGGCCACCACCGCGTCCGGCCGCCCGGCAAAGATTGGCCGCGCCAGGAGCGTCTTGACGGCCAGAGGGATTTCATTGGCGCCGGGCACGCGCACCACGGCCAGGTCCTGCTCCACATCCAGCCCGTGCCGGCGGGCGGCGTCCAGCGCCCCCTGCAACAGCTGCTCGGTGAAGACCGAATTGAAGCGGCTGACCACCACTGCCAGGCGCAGACCCTGCGCCGAGAGGTTGCCCGAATACTCTTTCATTGCTCTTCGTCCTTTCTGCTAGATCCGTGGCCCTGCTTAGAGCAGGTGACCCATCTTGGTCTTCTTGGTTTCCAGGTAGTGCGCGTTGAAGGGGCCGGCGTGGGCCACAATCGGCACGCGCTCGACGATCTCCAGCCCGTGGCCGGCCAGGCCAACGACCTTCTGCGGGTTGTTGGTGAGCAGGCGCAGCCGCCGCAGCCCGAGCGCGCTCAAAATCTGCGCCCCGATGCCGTAGTCGCGCAAGTCCGGGGCAAAGCCCAGGCGGACGTTCGCCTCCACCGTGTCGCACCCCTGCTCCTGAAGCTTATAGGCGTGGAGCTTATTGGCCAGGCCAATCCCCCGCCCCTCCTGGCGCATATAGAGCAGGCACCCGCGCCCCTCGTCGGCAATCTGCTGCATCGCCGCGTGCAGCTGCCAACCGCAGTCGCACCGCGCGCTCCCAAAAACGTCCCCAGTCAAACACTCGCTGTGGACGCGCACCAGGGGCGCGGGGCCCTCGGTGCCAGTCAGGTCGCCCATCGTCAGGGCCAGATGCTCGAGGCCATCGAGCGCGCTACGGAACATCGTCAGGCGGAAGTGGCCAAAGGCCGTCGGCAAATCCACGCTCTCCACCCGCTCGACCAGCTGCTCGTGCGCCTTGCGGTAGGCAATCAGCTGCTCCACCGAACAGAGCTTAAGCCCGTGCTTGCGGGCGAAGGGCACCAGATCCGGCAGCCGCGCCATCGTGCCATCGGCCTTGGTAATCTCGCAGCAAATGCCCGCCGGCTTGAAGCCCGCCAAGCGCGCCAAATCCACCGTCGCCTCCGTGTGGCCCGCGCGCACCAGCACACCCCCCTCCCGCGCACGCAGCGGAAAGGTATGGCCCGGCGAGACCCAGTCCGCCGCCGTGCTCTGCGCGTCGACCAGCAAGCGCACGGCCTTGGCGCGATCCTCGGCGGAAATCCCCGTCGTCACCCCCAAATGCGCGGCGCCATCAATACTCAGCGTAAAGGCCGTGGCAAAGGCATCGCCCCGGTTCACGCTCGGGGCAAGCGCAATCCCCAGCCGGTCCAACAACTCCCCGGCACACGGCGCGCACAACAGCCCGCGCGCCTCGCGAATGCAAAAGTTCACGGCCTCGGCCGTCACGCACTCGGCCGGGAGGACCAAGTCGCCCTCGTTCTCCCGGTTCGCGTCGTCAGTAATCACCACAAAGCGCCCGGCCTTCAATTCCGCCAGACACGCCTCAATGCTGTCGAAGACAATCTCCTCAGCCATCGTCATCGTCCTCATCCCTCGCTGCCGAGGGCGGCCTTTCGCACTTCCATCCGGACTTCACCGTCGGCCGCGGACTTCCACCGCGTCAAGCGCACCACCCGGCGCGCGTCGTGGGCTATACCACCGGTAGGGCCAGCGCCCTCCCTGCACGAAAGCGCGCGCATTATAGCATAAACCCTTGCGCCGCGTGAGGGGC
>CAMGJH010000232.1 GCA_946056345.1 uncultured Lentisphaeraceae bacterium
AAGGCAAAGGTGGCACGGCTCTCGGGCAGAAGCGCCAGGGCGGCCCGGGCGATGTCGGCGATGGTGTACTCCTCGGGATTGCCTAGGTTGAGCACCGGCACGGTGAGGCCACGGGGCGCGAAGAAGGCTTCAAGCTGCGTGCGGTCGACCTGCAGATAGCGCACGAAGGCCCGCAGAAGGTCCTCAATACATTGGCACGAGCGCGTCTGTTCGCCCCGCCCATAGAGCGTCAACGGCTCGTTGTGCAAGGCCTGCAGGATGAAGTTGGAGATGACGCGCCCATCCTGCGGGTCCATCCACGGCCCATAGGTGTTGAAGATGCGCACTAGCCGCACATCCACGCCGAACTTGCGGCGGTATTCCAGGGCCAAGGTCTCAGCCGCGCGCTTGCCTTCATCGTAGCAACTGCGCACGCCCAGCGGGTTGACGTGGCCCCAGTAGCCCTCCGGCTGCGGGTGGACCTGCGGGTCGCCATAGACTTCGCTGGTCGAGGCGATGAGGAGCCGCGCACCGCACCGCCGGGCCACCTCGAGCGCTTGGCGCGTGCCGTCGAAGGCCGTGGAGAGGGTGTAGAGGCCGTCGGCCTGATAGTGCGGGGGCGAGGCGGGGCAGGCCAGGTGGAAAATCCAGTCGTAGTCACCCAGAATCGGATCGCGCACATCGCGCTCCAACAGCTCGACCGGCAGACCCTCCAGGTTCCCCCGCCGCCCGGTTCGGAAGTTATCGAGCACCGTCACGCGATGGCCGCGTGTCAGAAGGAAGCGTGTGAGGTTTGCGCCGATAAAACCGGCACCACCAGTAATGAGCGTGCGAAGGGCGGTCACGGCAGCAGGGCGAAGAAGCGGTCTTGGTAGACATCGAAGAGCCCCTTGGCCTTGAGGAGCCGCCCCAGGGGCTTGACGAGCGAGGCATCCTTGGCAGCGGCCGCGAAGGCCTGCTCGATTTCGGCGCGGTCATCCGCCGGCAGATGGTCGCGGAAGTCCCGCTTGGCCTGCCGCTCAAAGGCTTGAATGGCGCGCGGGGCGGAGGCCTGCACCAGGCGCATAAAAAGGTGCAGCAGGCAGACATCCCAGGGCTCATCGACTCCCTCGATGAGGGCGGCCGACTGGCTGGCGCGCTGGGCAAAGGCGCGTTTGGCGCGGTCGCGCACCACTTCCAGGGGCTCGCTAATGAGCGTTTCGGTGTAGGCTTCGCGGCGGAGACGGTAGGAGTAGCGTAAGATGCGGATGCGCGAAGCGTGTGACTTGAGGAAGTCGAGGTAGTTCTGCGCCTGGGGGCCAAAGCCCTCCAACTCCTGGCTCGAGAGCTCCCCGGGCAAGATAAGGCGAGGTGGGAAGGTTTGCAACTTCCCCTCCCGCACGCGCGTCTTGCTCGGGTCGTCCATCGGCTGGGCCAGGAGCGTGTAGTCTATCGTCGTCTGATCAA
This sequence comes from uncultured Lentisphaeraceae bacterium, assembly GCA_946056345.1. Classification (GTDB taxonomy): domain Bacteria; phylum Verrucomicrobiota; class Kiritimatiellia; order RFP12; family DVOR01; genus Spyradenecus. The sequence goes on from CAMGJH010000232.1 coordinate 1,426, forward strand.
AGGGGTCCAAGAGTCGCTCGGGCGCGCAGAGAATCTGCGTGTGCCGCACGGCATAAACAAAATCAAACTCGGTAGGCTTTCGTCTCATAGGGCGCAGTATAGCAAATCTCCGCTCGCGGCGCGAGCGATACAAGCGAACAGCCGACAGCTGACAGCCGACAGCGCTGGCGCTTGATATGTGAGGCCCGTCTGAGCCGTGGGGAACAGTGCGTTAGAGCTACGGCTTATCCGTCGCGTCAGCGGCTGTCCGCTGTTCGCTGTCGGCTGTCCGCTTCTTTGCGCAAGCAGCGCAGAGGCCGCGGAAGAGGACGGCGAGCTCGGTGGGCTTGGCTTCTGCCGGCAAGCCGACGGCTTGGGCGAGTGTGTCCGGAATTGCCCCCAGGTCGATAATCGCCCCACACTGGGTGCATTTGAAGTGCGCGTGCGGCGAGAGCAGGCCATCGTAGCGCAATTCCAGGTCCTCGCTACGGACCACATTGGCCAATCCCTTCTCCACAAAGGCGTGGAGGACGTTGTAGACCGTGGTCCGCGAGAGGGATTTGAGCTTCGGCCGCAGCGCCCGGTAGATGACATCCACCGTGGGGTGGACGTGGTGGGTCTGCAGCCAAGCATAAATAGCCACGCGCGGGGCGGAGGGCGAGAGCCCGTGCGCCCGGAGCGTGGCTTTGATGGTGGCGGGGTCTAGCCCGGCCATTGCTTACTTTGCGAAGTAGCGCTTCAGGAGGCCCTCAAAGCCGGCCCCGTGGCGCGCCTCGTCCTTGCACATTTCGTGGACGGTGTCGTGGATGGCATCGAGCCCGAGCTGCTTGGCCTTCTTGGCGAGGTCGAGCTTGCCCTGGCAGGCGCCCTGCTCGGCGGCGGCGCGCAGTTCGAGATTCTTCTGGGTGGAATCGGTGATCACTTCGCCCAGCAGTTCAGCGAACTTGCAGGCGTGCTCAGCCTCTTCCCAGGCGGCCTGCTGATAGAAGGCGCCGATCTCGGGATAACCCTCGCGGATTGCCACGCGGGCCATCGCCAGGTACATACCCACTTCGGTGCACTCGCCAGTGAAGTTCATCCGCAGGCCCTCGATGATCTCGGGGTCAACGCCCTTGGCCACGCCCACGCGGTGCTCGTCGGCCCACTCCATCTTGCCGTTTTCGGTCTTCTCGATGAACTTGGAGCCCACGCAGCCGCACTGCGGGCATTTCTCCGGCGCGGTGTCGCCAACATGGACATAGCCGCAGATCGGGCAAACAAACTTCTTCATTTCTCTCTCTCCTTGTTAGGACTATTGCTCGACGTTCGAGCAGAACGCCACCAGTATAGCACAATCTCCACTGCTCCTGTCGAGAGAAAAATGCGCCGCGACCTTCGCGCGTTCGCCCTGGGCCATTTGAGACCCGCCCAGGCCTGATTCGCATCCGCCCCGGGTTCGAGGTCGATCCGCCCCGAGTTCACCTTCGACCCGGGGCGGGTTCGTTTTGGGCCCGACCGTTTTACATTTTTGTCCGCCCCGGGTTCGCCTCGAGGTAGGCCCGGGTTCGAGGTCAACCCGGGGCGGATGCGTTTTGAGCCCG
>CAMGJH010000233.1 GCA_946056345.1 uncultured Lentisphaeraceae bacterium
TGGATAGCTACCGCCGCTTCATTCAGATGTTCGGCAATGTGGTGATGGGGATGGAGCATCACGACTTCGAGCACGAGCTCGAGGCCGTCAAGGCCACCAAGGGCGTCAAGCTCGATACCGAGCTCTCGGCCGAGGACCTGGAAGAGGTCATCGCCCGCTATAAGAAGGTCATCAAGGCGCAGCTGGGCAAGGAGTTCCCCACCGACGCACACGAGCAGCTCAAGATGGGCATCCAGGCCGTCTTCGGCTCCTGGAACAACCCCCGCGCCATTAAGTACCGCGAGCTCAACGACATCCGCGGCCTCGCCGGCACCGCCGTGAACGTCCAGACGATGGTCTTCGGCAACAGCGGCAACAACTCGGCCACCGGCGTCGCCTTCTCGCGCGACCCCTCGACGGGCGATAACTCCTACTTCTACGGCGAGTACCTCATCAACGCTCAGGGCGAAGACGTGGTGGCCGGCATCCGCACCCCGCAGGAAATCACCATCGCTGGCTCGCGCGAGTGGGCCAAGCGCGCGGGCATCTCCGAAGAAGAGCGCGTGGCGAAGTATCCCTCCCTCGAGGAGTCGATGCCCGAGGTCTTCAAGCAGTTCGACGCCATCCGCGTGAAGCTCGAGCAGCACAACAAGGATATGCAGGACATGGAGTTCACCATTGAAGATGGTAAGCTCTTTATGCTCCAGACCCGCAACGGCAAGCGCACCGCCGCCGCCGCCGTCCGCATCGCCACCGACCTGGTCAAGGAAGGCCTGATTGACGAGCAGACCGCCGTGCTGCGCGTGGAGCCCCAGCAGCTCGATCAGCTCCTGCACCCCGTGTTCAACGCCCTGGCCGAGAAGAAGGCCAAGGTCCTCACCACCGGCCTTCCCGCCTCCCCGGGCGTGGCCACCGGCACGGTCGTCTTCACCGCTGAAGAGGCCGAGACCCAGGGCAAGCTCGGCAAGAAGGTCATCCTCTGCCGCGCCGAAACCTCCCCGGAAGACATCGCTGGCATGGTCAGCGCCCAGGGCATCCTCACCGCCCGCGGCGGCATGACCTCCCACGCGGCCGTTGTGGCCCGCGGTATGGGCAAGTGCTGCGTGGCCGGCTGCGGCGACGCGCTCATCGACGTGAAGACCAAGACCATCAAGATTGGCGACGTCACCCTGCGCGAGGGCGATTGGATCTCCCTCAACGGCTCGACCGGTAAGGTCTACGAGGGCCGCATCGAAACCCGCGACCCCGAGCTCTCCGGCCCCTTCGCCGAGATTATGGCCCTGGCCGACAAGTATCGCACGATGGGCGTGCGCACCAACGCCGACACCCCCCGCGACACGCAGGTGGCCGTCCGCTTCGGCGCTGAGGGCGTTGGCCTCTGCCGCACCGAGCACATGTTCTTCTCCGAAGACCGCATCATCGCCTTCCGCCGCATGATCCTCGTGGCCGAGAAGGTCAAGAAGCTCAAGGAAGCCCTCGCCAGCGCGGCGACCGAGGCCGAGAAGGCCGCCATCCAGGCCCAGCTCGACGCCCCGCTCGCGCAGTACAACGCCGCCCTCGCCACCCTCCTCCCGCTCCAGCGCGGCGACTTCGAGGGGATGTTCAAGGCCCTCGACGGCCGCGAGTGCACCGTCCGCCTGCTCGACCCGCCCCTGCACGAGTTCGTCCCGCACGACGAAGCCGGTCAGGCCGAGATGGCCAAGGTGATGGGCATCTCCATCGACGAAGTGAAGAAGCTGGTCGATGAGCTCCACGAGTTCAACCCGATGCTCGGCCACCGCGGCTGCCGTCTGGGTATCTCCTACCCGGAGGTCACCGAGATGCAGGTGCGCGCCATCTGCGAAGCCGCCGCCGCCGTGCCCGGCTCCCGCCCCGAGATTATGGTTCCGTTGGTGGGCAACGTCAAGGAGCTCCTCTCCCAGAAGAAGATTATCCTCGACACGATTGCTGCGGTTGAGCAGGAGAAGGGCGTCAAGCTCGAAGTGCTCATCGGCACGATGATCGAAGTGCCCCGCGCGGCCCTCACCTCCGATGAGATCGCCAAGGAGGTCGACTTCTTCTCCTTCGGCACCAACGACCTCACCCAGACCACCTGCGCCTTCTCCCGCGACGATGCCGGCAAGTTCCTGCGCGACTACGTCTCCAAGGGCTTCTACGACTACGATCCCTTCATCGTTCTCGACCAGGCGGGCGTTGGCAAGCTGATGAAGTTCGCCGTGACTCAGGCCAAGGAGGTCAACCCCTCCATTCGCATGGGCATCTGCGGTGAGCACGGCGGTGAGCCCCACTCCGTGGAGTTCGCCAACACCATTGGCCTCACCTACGTCTCCTGCTCGCCCTACCGCGTGCCGATCGCCCGCCTCGCTGCCGCGCAGGCCGCCATCAAGGCCGCGCGCAAGGCCGCCAAGTGAGCGGTTAGCTGTTAGCGGATAGCGGTTAGCTGATTGCTGATAGCCGATAGCCAAAGCGGCCCCCACCCGGGGGCCGCTCTTTTTGTGCCGTGAAGCAACCCAAGCCTACGCGCGGCGCGGAGAGCGTGCGGCCGGCGGCGGAACGAAGGGGACGCTGAGGGTGCGTTCGAGGCGGGCGCGCATCGCGTCGACCTTCACCCGAGGCTCTTGGGTCAAGACGGCGACGGCATCACGGGCCGAGAAGCCGAGGAGTTGGAAGAGGCGGGCGGGACAGTGGCCGACCTCGCAGCAGAGGATGAGGTTGAGGAGTTCCAGGCAGGGGAGGCAGCGCAGAGCGGTGGGGAGGCGGGAGAAGGCGAGGTCGGTAAACTGCCAGGCGGGGAAGGCGAGGAGCAGGTCGCCAATCAAGCCGGAGACGGCGGAGCCCCCGAAGCAGAAGTTGGCTGCGGCGAGGGGCAGGTTGTAGAGGCTGTGGCGGAGACGGGAGCAGGCATTCGGGCGAAAGGCGAGGGTGAGGGGGAGGGGCGTGTTGCCTTCGGGCGAGGCGAAGAGGACATTCATCTGCCGCGCCTGGAAGGTGACGGCGAGGA
>CAMGJH010000234.1 GCA_946056345.1 uncultured Lentisphaeraceae bacterium
AACGCCACAGGCAAAGCGGCGATTTGCTCAATCAGCGCGCGGGCCTCGGCGTGTGCCTGCGGATTAGCATTCAACCACGCGCAGAACTCGGCGGGGTCGACATCGGAGGTGAAACGCGCTTGGGCAGCGTCGTAGTGCAGTGCCTGGTCGTGGTTGCCCATCAGCCAGAGCACCTGCCCCGGGAAGTGGTGCGCCAAATAGAAGAGAAGTCGCGCGCACGCTAAATGCTCGCGGCCGCGGTCAAAGAGGTCTCCCAAGAAGACAAGCTGGGCGGCGGAGTCTTCCCGGAAGATCCGCTCGGCGATGGCGCGCAGGGAGTCGGCGTCGCCATGCAGATCGCCCACGAAGTAGAGCCGCCCGGCCAGCGCTTTGGCCTGTGCGGGCTCGACCACCACCACGCGCCCCTGCCGGTTTTCGGTAAAGGCCCACGGCGTCGGCTCGGTCGTAATCGGCGGCAACTCCTGCGGAATGGCGAAGGTGGGCTCGCCCGTAATCAGCGGCGGATAGTCGAAACGTTGCGCGCTGTCCTTAACATGCAGGATGCAGAGGAGCGACTCCCCCGGCTCGACCTCGCACGGCACCCGCCAACGAACATCCGCTCCCAGCACCTGGCTCGTTGCCTCCGCCGTCGGGACTGGTGCCGTACGCAGTGGCGCGGCGGGCGGTGTAGCGGGCGTTACGGTCGGCGGCCGAGTGGGTGCAGGTGGCAACTTGGGCGGCTCACCGCGCGTTTGCAGCCACGCGTAGAGCTGACTGCAAACACGAAAGGCCAAATATAGATCTGCTCCCGCCACCAGCGACAACAAGACCCAACCGACCCAATCGGGAAGATGCCAACTCATCGCTACGCCCTTACTTGTGGTCGCCAATTGGCCGGAACCCACCGTCCGCCTTACCCCACAGGTTCTGCCCAAAGAGCGCCCGTTGGTAGGGCTCTTCACCGGAGGATTGCTGCGTGCTCACCGAGATAGTCTTGCCTAGTTGATTAAAGAGTTCGACCATATCCACCTGCGTCATCCCCAGATCGTTCTCTTCCACCGGGATGATGTCGGCCCGATCGCAGAGAGAAAGCTGCTCAACCACGCCCCCCTCGCGCACCGGCATAACCGCGAGGAAGGTAATATGGCGGGCACGGATCTTCTCCATAATCGCCTCGACCTTCCCCTTGGCCTGCCCAAAGGCCTCCTCTTCGTTGGTCTCGAAGGGATCGTCCGAGACAAGGATACCCACTCGCTGCGTCTCGTTGGCAGGCCCGAATGGAAAATCGATCGCCGTATCGAGGGCGCAAAGCATATCCTCATCCCCGCAGACTTCCAATTCACCCAGTGCGCGGCGAAAGGCCTCCACATCGTGGGTAAAAAAGTGGTCGGCCGCATTGCCGCCGTGATACAGTAGCCACGTGGTTCCGCCCGCAACCGAGACCATCCGATAGATGTGCCGCCCAGGCATACAGTGCGCCACGAAGTCCAGCCGCCAATCGAAGTGGGCCTGCTGCAGCTGCGTCAGCAACCTGCCAATGTTCGCACGGACCGCATCGATACACGGCTTCATGCTCTCGCTCGTATCCAAGCAGAATACAATATCAACCTTACGTGATGGCATCTTAATCTCCTCCTCATTGATGTGTCAATGTAACCGAAATGGTAGCTGCCGTGCGCCCACCCTCCCGCCGCGAGGCGAGGCAGATAGAGTCGCCCTCGCGCAGCGTTGCCCCCTCCGCCGGGAGCGCTTGGCCGTTGAGTAGAGTCGCATTCGGTGTGTCTGCTGCCGCATAGAGCCGCCAAGCAGTCTCCTCGCGCCGGATCTCGAACTGTACCGAGGCCGCGTACACAGCCTCCTCCCCCACCAACTGCGCCAGGTTCCGGGCCCCAAAGCGAAGCGACGTGCGTAGCACAAAGGCCCCCGTCTCGCCCGCAAGGCGCACAAAGCCCTGACGCACAAAGCCGCACCCCGGGCACGCCCCGGCTCCCGCCTCAATCTCCGCCAACCCACAGTTTGGGCATGTCCACATCACTTCTCCTCCAGATGCACCACCATCGGTGCGATGTTCCGCTTGCTTGGAACCTTCCGACTCCCCAGCGCGATGATGTCTCCCGCCGCAAGACGATGGCTCTCCAGCAGCTCCTGCCCATTGTAGAACACCATATTTTTTGGCGGCTGCGGTGCAGGGTCGATGAACCACGCGCCACCCTCACGCCGTAACCCGAACTGGTAGCCCGAGCAGTAGAGCCGGAAGGGCTTGACCGCCGCCACCATCGAGTGCGACCCAAAGGTGGAACTCGCGGCAAACCAGTCGACCTCCTCCGCGCCCTGCATCGAGAGCCCCAATCTCCCCGTCCGTGACTGCGTATGAACACGCCTGGCAGCGCTTCCCGATGCCGGCACCGGCGCGGGCTTCGGCGCGGGCTTGGTAGGCGCAGGGGCACCTTCGGCAAACCCAGCCCGGCATTTGAGTAGCGCCTCATGCAACGCTCCGACCGTTGGCCGCTTGGCAAGGTCCGGCGAGAGCGCCTGCTTCAATAGCCGCCCAAAGGCCTCGATGGCACCATCAGGGGCCACGATGAAGTCCGGATCAGGCACCTTACCCGTCAGCACGGACTCCTTGTAGGCCTGTTCATCCTCCGGGAAAGGATGGCCGCTATGCGTGAGCAACTCGTAACAAATGATGGCCGCCGTAAAGACATCCGACTTCGCCTTCGGCAACTCGGCTCTCAAATGCTCGGGCGAGAGATAGCGTGGCGTCCCGCAATAGTTCTGCCCATCCTTAGCCAGCTTGACGTCCCAAGGAGCCTGACGCTCGTCCAAGACCGTAAAGTCGAAGTCAATCAACTTGAGATTGTAGCCCATCCGCGCCTCGGGCTTAGGCATCAAGTAGACATTCTCCGGCTTGAGGTCCGTATGGACAATCCCTGCCGCATGAAAGAGACGTAGCGTAAAGAGAAGCAGCGAGGCAAAGGTGTACCGTTGCACGGGCGACATC
>CAMGJH010000235.1 GCA_946056345.1 uncultured Lentisphaeraceae bacterium
GAGGAGGGCTTCGAGGGCGGCCTTGGCGAAGCTGGAGGCGGCGGGGAGGGCGGCTTGGGCGCGGCGGCGTTCGGCGGGGGAGAGGGGGTGGGTGGGGGTGCCGGGGGGCGGGGTGGCGAAGGAGCCGGGGTGGGCGGCGAAGAGGCGCTCGGCGATGCGGATGCCGGCGCGGTCGGTGTCGCCATAGTGGGTGTAGGGGAGGCGTTGGGGGAGAGCACGCAGGAGGGCGCAGACGGCGGCGTTGGGCATTCCGGCGGCGTAGAGGATGAGGGCGTCGGCCGGGGCGGTGGGGGTGGCCGCGGCGTGGAAGGGGGCGGCGTTCTCGTGGCTTTCGATGCGCCGGCAGGTGTCGGGTAGGGGGAGGGGTGCGGTGAGGAGTTCGGCGAGGGTGCGGGCACAGGGGGCGCACCCGGGGAGGGCGAAGATTGCGACGGTGGTGTGCGGGGTCTGGACGAGGGGGAGGCCGAGGGCGGCGGCGACTTGGTCGAGCCAATCGCGGAGGGCACCGTGGCGGAGGGCCTTGCTGTCGTTGAGGAGTTGGGCGCCGAGGTCGGAGAGGGTGATGAGGCGGTCGGTGGGGAGCTTGGTGAGGACGGAGAGGAGGGCGTAGAGGCGGTCGGGGCCGTGGGCGCGGAAGAGGGCTTCGGAGGGCAGGGTGTCGGCCAAGAGGGGGGCGTGGAGGGTGAGGCGGCGGCACCATTCGGCGTAGGCGGAGCTTGGCGCTTCGGGGGCCGGGGGCGGCTCGGGGGCGGGGAGGCCTTCGAGGGGGACGAGCCAGGCTTTGGGGGTGGCGGTGAGGGTGGGGAAGGCTTGGCGGAGGGCGCGCTCCTGGGCAAAGGTGAGCGCTTCGCGGGGGAGGGAGAGGCGCTTGGCGCCGCGTGCGAGGAGGGCGCGGGCGCGCGGCGCGAGGGTGAGGAGGAGGGCGAGGCGCTCGGCCGGGGTCATAGGGCCAATTCCTGCTGCTCGGGGGCGGTGGACCAGTGGTAGGGGATGACGTGGACGTTGAAGGTGGGGTCTTTGATGACCAGGAGGGAGGTGGAGGCGTGGAGGGCCTGCTTGAGGCCGTCTTGGTCGGGGGAGGCCACGAAGAGCTGGAGGCCGAGGTCTTCGGCGAAAGCGAGGAGCTCATCGCGGCGGGCGGCGTCGATGCCGTAGAAGGCTTCGTCGAAGAGGAGCGGGGAGAGGCGGCAGGCGGCATCGGCCTCGTAGAGAAAGGCAGCGAGGGTGAGGATGAGGAGGTAGTTGGGGACGGCTTGCTCGCCACCGGAGCCGACACTGCGGGTCTTGTTGTCGACGGTGATGGCGCGGCCGTGGAGGGGTTGGATTTTGAGGCGGTAGCGGAACCAATTGCGGTAGTCGAGGTCGGGCGGGATGTCGCCGGAGACGGCGGAGATGATGTCGGCTTCGTGGCCTTGGATGAAGGCCCGGAGGGTGTCTTCGGCGCCGGGGGCGGTGGGGTCGGTGATGGCGGCGACGAGGGGGCGGTAGTCTTCGCGCGGCTCGATGGTGAAGCTGTAGCGGCTGTTGCCGAACTGGCGCTTGGCGAGGAGGGCGCGCGCCTTGCGCTCCATCTGTTGCATTAACTTGACTTGGAGGGAGAGGGCGTCGAGGAAGCCTTCGGTGAAGATTTGGCGGTTGAGCTCGATGAGGCGGTCGGAGACGAGGCGCTGGGTCTTGGCGACGGCGGCCTGCTGCTCGGCCAGGCATTCGGCGATGGGGTGACCGGCGCGGTCGGCCACGAGGTTGGCCCCTTCGTCGAAGATAAAGCCGTAGTGGGCGAGGCGGGGGGTGGAGGCGTGCTGGCGGAGCTGGGCCTTGAGCTCGCCGGCGCGCTCGGCCCAGGGGGTGGTCTCATCGACCTGGGCACAGGCCTCGGCAACCGCCTCCGGGGCGAGGGCGAGCCCCTCGCAGAGGGCGCGCAGCTGCGCTTCACGCTGAGCCAGTTCATCGAGGAGGGCGGTGCGGTGGCGCTCGGCGGCATCGCGGTTGCCTTGGGCGCGGCCAATCTGCTGGTTGAGGCGGTCGAGGAGCTCCTGGGCCTCGCGCTCTTCGCGTTGGGCCTTGGCGATGCGCTCGTTGAGCCCCGCGAGACCGGCGGATTGGATGCGCGCGTCCAGGTCATCGCGCAAGCGGATGGCTTGGGTGCGGCGGTCCTCGGCCTCGACCATCGCGTCGCGGAAGGTTTCGCTCTGCTCCTGGCACTGTTCAACGGCGCGCTGGGCGGCCTCGGCCTCGGCGCGTGCGGTGTGCCACTGGTTGTTGAGGGCAGCGAGGAAGTCCTCGGCCTCCGCGATTGCCTGGACGCGCCCCTGCGCTTGGGTGAGGGTGCGTTCGGCGGCGGCGAGGGCGCGGCGGGCGTGGTCGAGGGCCGTTTGGGCTTCCTGGCGCTGGCGCTCGCGGAAGCGTTCGCGGGTCTGGCGGCCAATCCACATTGGCGCTTCGGCGGGGTCGCGGGCCTCCACGCCTCGGAAGGCGAAGCCGCGCAGGGTGCTCTCGGGCAGGGTGAAGGGCTCGGGCTTGTCGCCGGCGACCAATTGGCGCCAGAGGAGGTCGACCGCCTCGGGGTTGGACTGGATGGGGTGGAAGAGACGCTGGAACCACGCGGCGACCTCCGGCTTGGGCGCAGCGGGGTCGAGCACGGCTAGGCGGAGCTCTGGGAAGCGCTCGAAGAGGAGGCGGCGGGCGGCGGGGGCATCGGCCGGGGCGACGGTGAGGAGGGTGCGGAGCGCGCCCTCGCAGAGGCTCTCGAAGCGGGCGAGGTCGATGGGGCGCAGGGCATCGGCGGGCTCGAGCAGGGCGTAGAGGGGCGTGGCCTCGATGGCGATCTCGCGCAGGGCTTGGCGGGCGGCCTCGGCGGCTTCGGTGCCGGGGAGGCGCTCTTGGGTGGAGGCGAGTTGCGCGCAGCTTTCGGCACAGGCGTGCTCGGTTTCGCGCGCTCGGTCGCACGCGCTTTGGGCTTGGTAGCGCTCGCCGATGGC
>CAMGJH010000236.1 GCA_946056345.1 uncultured Lentisphaeraceae bacterium
TCAGCGCCGGCAGCTTGAGGAGGTCCAGAAGGGCGTGGCCAATCAGTCTGTCGAGGAGGTCAAGGCCTCGCTCCTGGCGCGCGACAAGATTGATTCTTCCCGCGCCTGCGCCCCGCTGCGCAAGGCCGACGGCGTGATTGCTATCGACTCGACCTACCTCACCCTTGAGCAGGTCATTGCTGCCGTCATCGACGCGCTGCCCGAAGACTGGAAGCCGGCCGCCACCCCCGCCGCGGAGGAGACGAAATGAAGTTGAAGCTGGCCGTGCTGGGCTCCGGCGCTGGGAGCAATATGCAGTCCATCGTCGATGCTATCGAGGCGGGCACGCTCGATGCCGAGATCGTCTGCGTCTTGGCCGACGTGCCGGGCGCGAAGATTCTCGAGCGGGCCGCGCGCCACAACATTCCCGCGCAATATCTCTCCTGCGCGCCCTTCAAGACCAAGCTCGAGGGCGAGGCCGAGGAGAACTACATCCGCGTGATGAAGGAGGCGGGTGCCGACACCGTGGTGCTCGCGGGCTTTATGCGTATCGTCAAGCCCGGGCTGCTGGCGGCCTTCCCCAACCGCGTTCTCAATATTCATCCGGCCCTCCTGCCGGCCTTCCCGGGGCTCCACTCCTGGAAGCAGGCGCTGGATTACGGTTGCCGCGTGGCCGGTTGCACGGTCCACTTCGTCGACGCGGGCACCGATAGCGGGCCCATCATCGTCCAGCGCTGCGTGCCGGTTGAGCCCGGCGACACGCCCGAGACGCTCCACGCGCGCATTCAGGTGCAGGAGCACTTGGCCTATCCCGAGGCGTTGCGCCTGCTCGCCGCCGGGCGCCTGACCATCGAGGGCCGCCGCGTCCTCATCGACGGCCGCTAACCCCTGGCCGCGCGTAGCGGCCGAGCATTGACTGCACATCCTTAATCATCCTGGAGGTCTTCTATGTGGCAGAAGCTGATTGCGTTTCTTGAACGGATACAACACGCCTGGCTCTCGGTGGACAACGTCTCGTTGCGCGTGCTGCTGGAGTTGGCGATGGTGCTGGTGGTCTCGTACGCCTCGTTCCTCATTTGCCAACTGTGCTACCTGGCCATCCGGCGGCGGATCCTCAAGCGCAAACCCGAGGGGCTGCCCAAGCTCATCTTCTCCTCGCACGCGATTGACCGGGCGCTCCAGGTGATGCCGCTGATCGTGGCCGGGCTCTTGGCCACGCGGGCGATCTCCACCCTGTGGTTGAGCGCTACCATCCTGATGCTCACGCACATCTACTTCATCTTCATCTGCGCGAATGTCTTTGCTGCGGCAATGGGCCTCATCTACCGCATTAGCAACTGGCGGCGCGGGGTCACCGCTTCGCCGCAGAAAGGCATCTTTCAGGTCCTCGCGCTGCTGGGCTACCTCTTTGCTGCCGTGGGCATCGTGGCCACCCTCTCGGGGCGCGACCCCACCTACGTCCTCTCCGGCATGACGGCGCTCTCGGCCGTGCTGATGTTGGTCTTCAAGGATTCCATCCTCGGCCTCACTGCCGGCATCACCCTGGCCAGCAACGGGATGGTGCGCATCCGAGACTGGATTGAGGTGCCTGGCACTGGCGCCGACGGTGAAGTCATCGACATTGCCCTCACCACCGTGCGCGTGCAGAACTGGGACAACACCATCACCACCGTCCCGGCCTACGACCTCATTGCCAAGCCTTTCAAGAACTGGCGCGGGATGAGCGAGAGCGGCGGCCGGCGTATCAAGCGCGCCATCCTCATCGACCTCGACTCCATCCACTTCGCCGACGACGAGGAGATCGAGCGCTGGAAGAAGATTGACCTCCTGCGCGACTACCTCGCCTCCAAGATCCGCGAGATTCACTCCTACAACGCCGCGCACCCCTCCTCGGCCACCTCCGTGGTCAACGCCCGCAAGCTCACCAACATCGGCACTTTCCGCGCCTACTGCTTGGCCTACCTGCGCGCGAATCCCGACATCCACCAGGGCCTCACCCTCATTGTCCGCCAGCTCGACCCCTCCGATCGCGGCCTTCCCCTCGAAATCTACTGCTTCAGCAGCGACACCGCATGGGCCAACTACGAGAGCATTCAGAGCGACCTCTTCGACCATCTCCTGGCCATTATGCCCGAGTTCGGCCTAATCTCCTTCCAGGTCACCTCCGCCACGGCCCTGCGCCAAGGGCTTCACGTCCTCCCCGAGCGCCCCAAGGCAAAGGCATAACAGCCGCGCAGCATCTCGGCGAAGGCCTCGGCCGAGCGCTCCTTCCGCACCCACTCCTCCGCCGCCCACGCCCGCTCCACGCACCAGAAGGGCGCGGCCATCACCTGCTCAATCGCCTCGGCAATTGCCCGGCTCTCCCCCGAAACCAACAGCACTCCGGCCCCCGCAAGCGCCTCCATCGCCGGGCAGCGAATGGCTATCACCGCCCGCCGCGAGGCCATCGCGTCTAGCACCCACGGCAAGGGCTCCGGTCCGCTCTGCGCCGGGAAGAAGACCGCATCCGCCGCCGCTAGCGCTTGCTCCATCGCTGCGCCTGGCGCCGGCAACGGCTGAAGCTGAATATTGGCCGTGTGCGGCAATGCCGCGCCTAAGGCCGCGCTAAGTCGCTCCCGAGCGCGCGTTGTGCCGCCATAAATCTGCACGCGCAGCGCCTCGGTCTGACGGAACGCCTCCGGCAACGCCTCAAGAAGGGGCGAGAGATCCGCCAGCTGCGTCTGCACCGAGAAGACCGCCAGCGTAAAGACCTGCGCCGTCCCTCCCAACCGCACCGCCGGCAAGGGCAACGGCTGCGCCCACGGCGCCGGCAAGGTCGGCAGGTAGGCCACGCGTCCGCACAAGCGCGAACGCCGCAGCTGCGCCACACCCACCGGCACGTCGCTCAGCACCAGGCTGACCGAGCGCAGGAAGCGCGTCGAGCGCCGCTTCGCCCACTGCTCTAGCGAAAAGCCCGACTCCGTCCGCCACTCAAAGACAAAGCGCGCCCGGAAGAGCC
>CAMGJH010000237.1 GCA_946056345.1 uncultured Lentisphaeraceae bacterium
CGGCACGTTGACGGCGTTCCTCGTGAAGGTGAAGGCCGAGACCGGTACGGGTGATGCCGCGACGCTGACCTCGGGTGTGACAATCAACCTGGTGGATGGTGAGTCCGGAGTGGTCATTAACGATCTCTACGGGATTGGCTTTGGCGCTCCGGATAGCAATGGCGTCTATGCAGCCTACTTCACCTCCGACGCTACGGTGGCGGATCGGTTGATTGGCCGGAGCTTCAAGGTGAAGGCCTCGAAGTAATCCTTCCGCGCGCGGCGGGGGACCGCCGCGCGCCCCCTTTCCTCATTCCTAATATATACCGGACCCTGCGGCAGAACGCCGCAGGGTTTTTCTTTCGCTTTCGGCCCGGGTGGCGCTGCGGAGCAGGCCACTGAAAACCCCTTCAAGGCGCCTTCCAGTCTTTCCCGCTGCGGACTGGTCCGTTGATTAGGGTGAGCGAAATCACGAAAAGGTTGACTTTTGCTTCGCGCGGTGGTATTCTGTGTTATAATAGATGGCGTGCGAGGCAGAAGGGCTGCCTTGCGGCAATCGTTGGAGTCGTAGATGGCAAAGAGCGAAAAGAGTGGTTCCGCTAAGCAGGTTCGTGAGACGAAGGGTGGCACGAAGGGGAAGATGGTGCCGGTGAAGGCGTCGGCGAAGGCTGCGGAGAAGCCCGCGAAGGGGAGTGCCAAGGCTCCGGCAAAGAAGGCCACGAAGGCGGTGGCGAAGGGGACGGTGGAGAAATCGGCGAAGCCATCTGCCAAGCCGGCGGTGGAGGAGCCGGTGAAGAAGCCTGCGCGGGGGAAGCGGGCGGCGGCGGAGAAGCCGGAGAAGGTGAAGCCGGAGGCGGCGGCGGATGCGGCGGCGAAGGAGAAGCGGGGGAGCCGCGCGCGGCGGCCTTCGCCGGCGGAGGAGCCGGTGCCGGTGGTGCCGCCGTATGATCAGGAGGAGGACGAGGCGGCGGCGGGCGAGGTGGTGACGCTGGCTGATTACCTTTCGGAGGTGAATGAGGCGGCGGCGGCGGATGCGGCCGACGAGGCGGCAGCGGCGGCTGAGGCGCGCGGGGAGGGCCAGGCTGAGGCGGACTTGGCCGAGGAGATGATGCAGTCGGAGGATGTCATCGTCGGGGAGTTGCGCGACTATGAGTATACCGAGAATGTCGGCGGCGAGCTCTACGACAAGAACAAGCATTTGGGCGTGTTGAAGGGGGTGGACCACTCGGAGGCGGAGAGTGACGACGAGGAGGCGTTGCGCGAGGGGAGCGAGGGGGGAGCGTTCGCGGGGCTGCGGCGGGAGTCGAGCCTGCGGACGGTCTTTGACCAGTCCGAGGAGGAGGTCAATAAGCAGCGCGCGCTCGATGACGTGGAGGCGCTCGAGGAGAACGAGGAGTGCCGCGAGCGGATTAAGCAGTTGGTGGCCCATGCCGAGAAGCAGAACCGGGTGCTGTCGATTGACCAGGTGAATGAGTATCTGCCCAAGGATGTGATTAAGGATACGGCGATTGAGACCTATCTGAACATCCTGACGTCGATTGGGATTAAGGTGGTGGAGGCGGCGGCGTTCGACTCGGCGATGGAGGAGGCCGAGGAGGAGGCGTCGAGCGGGCGCGTGGATTATGGCGATGACCCGATTCGGATGTATTTGCACCAGATGGGGCAGGTGGCGCTTTTGACGCGCGAGCAGGAGGTGGCAATCTGCCGGCGGATCGAGAAGAGCGAGCAGGAGATCTGCCAGATCTTTAACTGCCTGCCGGTGGCACCGCGGCTCTATGCGAATGTCTTGGATTACCTGGATATTTCCGGCGAGACGGGCGAGCGCTTCGACCGCGTGGTCACCGACAAGTATGCCGATAAGCGCAATACGTATGTGAACTCGATGAAGCCTGAGAAGCAGGTGCTTTGGGCGATGGGCGATCGGATGGCCGAGGCCTACGCCGCGCTCGCCAAGGCCGAGCCCGAGGCCAAGGAGGCCGCCGCGCAGGCCGTCAAAGAGTTGTGCAGCCAGATGCTTGCCAAGTATCAGAGCCTACACTTTAAGCAGGAAATGCTCGAGAAGATTTGCGACTACGCCGAGGTGTGCTTCTATAGGCCTTGCATAGAGTTGAGCTTACGCCAGCGTAGGCTGTTGCGCCTGGGCAAGAGCAAGAAGCGCGAGCAGTACTTGGCGGAGGTGGTGAAGCTCAAGGCCGCCATCGCCGGGGGCTTTACGCCGCCCGAGGAGCCGGCGGCGTGGACGCCCTTCGAGCAGCGGTTTGTGGAGCAGTGGCGCCCGGAGGTCTTTAGGCGCTTCCGCGCGATTATCTGCAAGGGCTTCGGGATGCCGATCCAGATGTTCGTCAGTCGCTTTAAGGAGTTGCGCAAGGCCTTGGCCAAAGGTTTCTGGGCTCGTGTGGACATAGTGGAGGCAAATCTAAGGTTGGTCGAGACCATCGTAGAGACGTATAGGGACTGCGGATTGGAGTTCGACGACCTCGTTCAGGAGGGGCGTGTTGGGCTAATGAAGGCCATTGATCGCTTCGATCCTCAATTCGGGACGCGCTTCTCCACCTATGCAAGCAACTGGATTCGCCAAAGTGTTATGCGTGCAATCGGGAAGCAATCTCATCTCATCTATATTCCAAAGCATTGGTTGCAGTTATCCAAGCAGGTTCAGTGCGTCAAGGAAAACCTGTCAGAGGAGTTGAGACGCGAACCGAAGGTTGAGGAGATTGCTCACGCCTTGAACTGTAGTGTTGAACTTGTTCGTTTCGTTGAAGCGTTACCACGAATCCAGACCCCGTCGTCGGAAGTTGAAAACGGTGACTCACCATCAAATCCAGTAGAGGAGGCAGAATACACTTCACTCAAAGAAGCGATGCGCGAGGTGCTTGAATCGCTCAACGAGCGCGAGCGCGAGGTGCTCGACCTGCGCTTCGGCCTGACCGACGGCATCCCGCACACCCTCGAGGAAGTCGGCACGGCCAAGGGCGTCACCCGCGAGCGTATCCGC
>CAMGJH010000238.1 GCA_946056345.1 uncultured Lentisphaeraceae bacterium
ACTGCCCGGCCTCGACGCGCGCCATTCCGTTAGCCAAGGTTGCCTCCATCGCGCACACCCGCTTCGCCGGCGGAGGCGTGCTCCCCGGTTGGAGGTGCGCTGTGGCGTCGGCTTCGGCCATTGCTTACTCCGCTTGGACGGCGCTCTGGGCGGCTGCGTCGGCCGTCACGCGCTCGGCCCACAGGTTGGCGCTCTCGGGTTCGGGGCCGGGCACGACCGGCTCCTCGGCCGGGCGGTCTGCCTCGGGGGCAACTGCCGATGCTGCCGCCGGGGACTCGGTTGCCGCCGGGGTGGGGGGCTCGGCCGGCTCGGCTGGTTCGGCCGACTGTTCGGCTTCAAGCTGTTGGTCGCGGGCCTTGCGCAGGGCATCTTGTTTGGCCTTCCACGCCTCGTAATCCTGCTCAATCTCTTGGAAGAAGGCATCCCACTGCGCGGCATCATCTGCCAGGATGTCCTCGCGGATTTCCTTGCGCAAAGCGCGCTCGGCCTTCTCGCGGCGCAGGCGCTCTTGGTTGTAGGCTTCGCGCCGTTCGCGGAGGTCCTCGCGCGCGGCCTTGCGGCGCTTGCGCTCGGCATCGGTCTGCTCGGCATCGTCTTCCAGGACATCTTCGTAGAGCACCTCGCGCTGGCGCTCGGCCTGGATGCGGGCGAGGCTATCGGCATTGAGGTCGATAATATAGGGTGTCAGGATGAACATCCGCTGGATGGTCTGCTTCTGCCGTGAGGCGCCGCCGAAGAGCCAGCCAATCCACGGGATGTCGCGCAGGTAGGGAATGCCCCAGCCGGCCTCCTCCTCAATATCGCGCAGATACCCGCCCAGGAGGATAGACTCGCCCTCAAAGACCACGGCCGAGGTCTCCACCGAGCTGGTGCGCGTCATCGGCATAGCATCGACCGTAATCGCCTCGAAGCCGCCATCCTCCAACTCCAGCGTCAGCCACACTTGATTTGGCACATCTTGGAGGGTGCTCTTGACGATGCGCGGCTTAATCTGTAGCGTCGTCCCGGCCGAGACCTCTTGGAGCGAGGCGACCTCCGTGCCCACCACGCGGGCGTGGTAGCTCTGGCGGTCGGTCATCTCGGCAGCCATATTATCCATCGTCAGCAGGGTGGTGCGCGAAATGCTGCGCGCCTTACCCGTCTCGCGCAACGCCGAGAGGGAGGCGGAGACCGAGACATCCTTGCCTAGATAGGTGAGCGCGCCGGCCAACCCGCGCCCGGACATCGTGGCGGTGTCCATCAGCGAACTCACCGATTGGCCGATGCCGCCTTCCAGATTATTGTGCGTGCCGGTCACCTTGAGCGAGAGCTGCCAATCGAGCGCGTCATCCTTCGTCAGCTCCAGCACCGTCACGCCGATCTCCACCAGGCGCTGCTGCACGTCGAGCTGGCGGATGAGCTGCTCGTAGAGGGGCATCCGGGTGGCCACATCGCGCACCAAGACGGCATTGAGGCGGTTCTCCGCGCGGATAATCGGGCGGAAGGTCGGCTCGCCACTGACCCGCTTGGCCGCTTCGTCGCGCTTGGCCGTAGCCTCTTGGCTCGCGCCCTCGACCTGCTCTTCCGCCTCCTGCTGCGAGCCCATAATCTCTTCCAAGAGCTGGGCCACGCCCTTGATCGTCGCCTGGGTCTCGGGGCCGGCCACCGAGAAGGTGACCGAGTCGGCCCAGGTGTTCACGAGCGGGAAGAGGCGCGTCTCCACCTGCGTAAAGGTCCGCTCCTCGCGCAGACGGTCCGCCCGTTGAATCATCTCGGCAATCAACGCCACATAGCGCGGCGGCCCCGAGACCATAATAATCTCGCCATTCTGCGTGGTCTTGATGGGAAAGCGCGCGTCTTCCACCCCTAGTTCCAGGAGCATTTGGCGCACCTCCTCGGCCTTCATATAGGAGAGGTTGGCCAAAATCGTCTCAATCTCGCCGGCGCTATAGATGTAGAGCGCCGCGCCGTCGTAATACCACGTCAGATTATGGAGCGTGGCCAGGCGGTTGAGAAACTCCCCTGCCGGCATCTCGCGAAAGTCCCCCGAGAGCGTCCCCTTCACCTTCGGCGAAATCACCACCGACATCCCCTCGGCCACCGCAAAACTGTTCAACGCCTCACACAGGTCCATACCGCGCGCCACCAACGTCCACTGCGGCACCTGCCACGGAATCTGCCGCCCGCTTGGGGCCTGCGCTGCGCAGACGCTCCCCAGCGCCCAAAGCGCCAGCAACGCGAACCCTGCCTCTTTCAATCGTCTCATCGCGTCTTCCCTCACGGGTGAATAACCATCTCCGGAAACGCCGGCGGTGGCGCATGCAAGGCCGAAGCCCGCTCGCGCCACCAGTCGCAACTATCCATAAACCGCTCAAATCCTTCAGCCAACGCCCGCGCCCCGGCCTCCGGCGAAAGCGCTTGCCAGAGGATGACCGCCTCCTCGCGCGCATCCCAGGCCAAAACCGCCTCCTCGCGCAAGAGCCGCCCCGCGGCCAACGCCGCGAGCTCTGGCACATCCTCCTGCGCGCGGTCGATAATCTGCGAGAGCACCAACCGCTTCCCCGCCATCTGCGCCCGCACCACCTCGCCATCCACCCGCAAGACCGCAACACCCCCCTCCTCGAGCACCTCCTCCGGATACTCGATGGCGGTTAACAGGGCCTTAATCTGCGCGGTCATCTTCTCTTTGCCTTCCGATGTGTATACGCACGCCACGCCGAAAGGTTATCCCCATTGTATCAAAAAGCCCCCCCTGCTTTGGAAGAAAAATACCCCCTGTTCATTTTTTCTCGCCCGGGCCTCTTTTTCATCCGCCCCGGGTTCGCCTCGAGGTAGGCCCGGGTTCGAGGTCAACCCGGGGCGGATGCGCTTTGACCCCGGTCCAGGGGGGACTTATCGACAGACTTATCGACAGCCCCTGTCGATAACTTGGCGAAGTGGCCCTGCGCTCACGTGAGGTGCGCCTAACGGCGCGTGAGGGTGCTCGTTTCACT
>CAMGJH010000239.1 GCA_946056345.1 uncultured Lentisphaeraceae bacterium
GTCCTGCACGGCCGGCGCGCTGGATGTAGTTGGCCTTCTCGGGCGGCAGGTTGTTGAGCAGCACGGTGCTTAGGCTGCCGATATTCACGCCCACTTCCAGCGTCGGCGTGCAGGAGAAGATGTTAATCTTGTGGTCTCGGAACTCCGTCTCCAACCGCCCAAGTTTCTCGTTCTCCAGCTGCGCCGAGTGCTCCGGAATGCGCAACCCGCCGCAATCTGTTGCCGTAAAGTGCCATTCGCCAAACTCGTCCTGCAGGTAAATATCGGCATCGCGAATGGCGGCCACCTTCTGCGCTTCCTCACGGACGATCTCGGTCACATCATACGCCGTCTGCTCATCCTCCTGCAAAGTCGGGCGATTGGTGCGCTTTTCTGCCCAAACATGCACATTGTCCTTGTCGAGCGCCTTGAAGCGGAGCGAATCGGCCCTCAAGGCGATGTCCTGAGTCCCCGGGTTGCGCTGCTGGAAGAGGTCGCCCCGTTGTGCGACAAACCTAAGGACTGCGCTCGCGAGTTGATTGATTGCCGCACGTTCTTCATTGGGGCCAGGCAAGTTAAAGTAGGCTCTAAAGAAGTCCTTGTAATACGTTGCGAAGTTTCTGGCGGTGAGATACGCATCCGTGCCCTTAAGCGTGGAGAAGGTAAAGCCAAGCGCGTTTTGCAGCACTTCTAACCGCACGCGTTGTTCATCTTTAAGCGACCCGTCTCCTAGATAGTCCTGGAACTGCGGGAAATAGAGCTTACTTGACCTCCGCAACAGATTCACCAATGCCGGATAGACCGTCTCTGCCCAGTAAGTTTGCTTATCGTTGCCCTTTAACCGCTTCCGCAAGGCCTCCCACGCTGGCCCCGCGTATGTGCCCTCAGGCCATGGGGTTGGCTCCACCTGCAGCACGCCAACGCTCTCCAGCGAGTCCCAGCCCGTGTGTCTAACTGCGGCCGTACGGATTAGCAACCCAGGCACCATCAAATCCTGCTTCCAGTTCTGCCGATCGTCATCCGTCACCCCTAGCGTATCATAGAGCGCCTGCGGCAAGACGAGCTGTTCCAAGAAGTTCTTATCGTTGCAGAGGGTGTCTTTGAGCTCCCCGAACGTCAGCAACTCTCCCCCACAGACCGTGAGAAGGGTACGATAGAGATAGGTCTGGAAGAAGCGCACTTGGTGCGTATTCTGCAGTGCAACAGCGGTCTCCGCTGCGCCGGCACGGCTATCAGAGAAGAAGAGCATCTGCCGCCCGCGCCACGGCAGGCTGTCCGGATTGTCTACGCCTTGCACGTCTGGCAAGTGCGGGAAGATGGCCTCGGTGCAGAGAATGGTGCGCAACTTCACCGGATAGAAGCCAAGCGGCTTAAGCGAATTGCGGTTAGCATAGGTTGTGTTCTGGGCATTATTCTGCCTAGGCTCACCGTCTCCCGCTTCATCCTCATTACCGACGTTGTCGCCCTCCGCCTCGGCGAACTCAACGAGTCTATATCCGTTGGAAAGGCGCCACTCGGGGTTCCCTTGGGTGACCAAATTAATCGCCCCACCTTCCACTGCGATAACGAGATTGCCATTGGGGTCTTGTTGGAACTTCCAGCCTGCCGGCATTTGGTCATTGCCCGGTGTTGGTGTGACCGTGTACCGATCCAAGCCGTCATCGCCCTCTGCGTGTCTCAGGCGAAGGTAGATGGGGAAATAGGTCCCTTGAAGGTTTTCGGTATCTCCGAAAAGATAACGGAAGAACGTTAGGCCTTGCCATTGAGGCGTGGAGAGATAGCCAAAGAAGAAGTAGTCACACTTCGCGCTGTTGTTGACGAAGGTGGGCAGACCGCAGCGGTTGCCGTCAAATTGCCGATAGCGCTGCAGGTTGCCGAGGGGTTTATCTTCCGAAAAGGCGAGGTCGGAGTAGACGCGATTGGGCGAATCGATGAAGGTGTGCAGCTTGTAGGGCAAGAAGGGTCGGCCATTCGCGTCCCTCACCTCCGGCGGCATCGCGTTCAGCAGGTCAAGGTCCTCATTGGACAACTGCGTGAATGTGACCTGGACCATCCGCCGGCGCAGTTCAAGCGCCTTGGTGCACTGCTCAGGCGTTGCCCCCGGCCACTGAATGCCCGCTTCGGGATAGGGTTTGCGCGTGCCCAAGATGGCGTGGACCTTCTCGGGCGGCTCGCCAAAGAGCGCGGCTGCTGCTTCCGTTAGGAGTTGCGGGCTATTATCCCCGATGGTCGCGCTCGTGGCGTAGAAGCGCACCTGTTCGCGACTTACGCCGAAGCGGGGCAGAATGCGGCGAATGAGGAGGTTGATGTCGTTGCCCAGCGTGCCGGAATAGAGGTGCGCCTCGTCCAGGATAATCGCTTGCAACTTCTTGGCGGCAAAGAGAGGCTTATCGCTCTGCCGCAACATCATATACTCCATCATCGAGTAGTTGGTGATGAGGATGTGCGGCGGATTGGCACGCAGTTGTTGCCGATCGCAGCGGTAATTCTCTGCGGCGGCCTGCCTCCTAACGGGCTCCTCTTCCTGCGTTCTGGTCTGGCCTGTATACTTTCCAACCGAGAGTCTGGCGGGATTGTTACCCCCGTTTAACAACGCCTTGATGCGATCGCACTGATCATTCACGAGCGCGTTTGTTGGATAAATCAGCAGAATGCGCACGCCATCTTTCTGGATCTCCTGCTCATCCTCCGACTGCAAGAGATTGTTAATCATCGGGTAGAGGAAGCACTCGGTCTTGCCCGATCCGGTGCCCGAGGCCACCACAATATGGTGTTCTTTGCTCTCTTGGATGGCCTTCAACTGGTGCGTGTAAAGCGTATACCGCGGCCTCTCGCCAACCGCCGCTTGGTCGACATAGTGGCTCATCCACGGATGTAAGACCTTCTCCTCGATTAACTGATTAATCGTCTTCCCGCAGCTTGGATAGGGGAAGAGCGGCTCGGCCACGGGAGGGGCAAAGAGCGCAGCCTTTTCGTCGGTCGACTCCCAAA
>CAMGJH010000240.1 GCA_946056345.1 uncultured Lentisphaeraceae bacterium
GACAAGCACGTAGCCTATGCCGCAGACTCACAATAATTCATTGCCGGAGCAATAATTCAATTAAGACTGAGGGTTAATAATTGCCCTCGGGCCGCGTTAAGCCTCCATCCGCCCAGGGCCCAAAATCCACCCGGGCCTACCTCGAGGCGAACCCGGCCCGGGTCGACCTCGAACCCGGGCCTACCTCGAGGTGAACCCGGGGCGGATGCGAAAGGGGGGTGGACAGGGGGGCTTGGGGATGGAGCCCCCAACGGCCCTGGCGGGGAGGCGCGGAGCGCATCCCCGCTGCGCGTGCCCGAGGAGGTGAACGGTGAACAGTGAACGGTGAACGGTCCATAGCCGGAGTGCCCGGAGGGCACGCTGGCCGGGGTGGAGCACACCGCGCTCCCGAGGGGTGTGGGGGCGAGGAGCCCCCACGCAAAGACGTGGTGAAGGCCAGGCGCGGCCATTGGAGCGGCCGGGCGAGCAAGGCTAGAGGTGAGGTCTGGGGGCTCGCGGGCAAGACGTGAGGGAAAGTGCGGTTTCTGCTTGCGGGGAAGAGGCGATTTTGCTATCCTTGTTATGTTGCACGTGAGGATTGCGGCGAGTAGACCCGGTTCTGCGGCACATGGCTTGAAGAAAAGGAGGCACTCCTATGGCAACCACGAAGAAGACCCCTGCGAAGAAGTCTGAGGCGGCGAAGGCCGCGTCTGTGAAGTCCCCCAAGGCGAAGCCGGTGGCGAGTGTAAAGCCGGCTGCGGCAAAGGCTGTTGCCAAGCCAGCTCCTGCGAAGAAGTCTGCGGCGAAACCGGTGGCGAAGGCTCCGGTTAAGAAGGCGGCTCCGGCGGTTAAGCCGACAGCAAAGGCTGTTGCCAAGCCGGCAGTTAAAGCGACTCCTGCGAAGAAGTCAGCCGTAAAGCCGGCGGCCTCGGCCCCGAAGAAGGCGGCGGCTCCGGCGAAGAAGCCTGCGGCCAAACCGACTGTTAAGGCGGCTGCAGCCCCAAAGAAGGTGTCTGCTCCAGCGAAGAAACCGACGACCAAGGCGGCGGCAAAGGCCCCGGTTAAGCCGATTACTAAGGCGACTCCTGCTCCGAAGAAGGCGGCTGCGCCAGCGAAGAAGCCGGCGACCAAATCCGCGCCGAAGGCACCGGTGAAGTCGGCGGCCGCCAAGGTGGCCTCTCCGGCGAAGAAGCCGGCGGCCACGAGGAAGTCCACACCGAAGGGCACGCCTGCGGCACCGACGAAGAAGCCTACGGCCAAGGCCAAGCCCGAGCCGAAAGCTCCGGCGAAGGCATCTAAGACGGTGCCCGCACCGAAGGTTGAAGAGCCGGTGAAGCCGGTGGAGACGGTCAAGCCGACGACGGCGTTGCCGACGGATGCGCCGGCACCGGGGGTGCGGGTGGCGCCGGTTGGGCCGCGGGTCCCGGTGATGCGGCCGAAGTCAGTTTCGCGCAACGGGGCGGCGAAGGGGAGTGCAACGGCGGTGGTCGAGGGTGGTAAGTCGCCCTTCTCGGACGAGGAGTTGGAGAAGGCGGCCGAACGGTTGACTAAGGAGCGTGATGATCTGACGCACCGGTTGAAGTCGTTGCAGACTGAGGCGTTAACCCACGGCGGCGAAGAGAATGTTGAGGAGGATGGTACGGGAGCTTTCACGCAGGCACACTACCTGCGCGTGGCCGCGGAGGCGAATGAGCGGATCGCGGCAATCGACTCGGCCTTGAAGATGGTGAAAGAAAAGAAGTACGGCGTCTGCCAAATGTGCGGGTGCAAGATTTCGCGCGACCGTCTGCGGGCAAATCCGGCCTCCATCCGCTGCGTGTCCTGCAAGCGGAAGTTCGAGGCGGGGTTGGGTGACCCGCAAGCATAAGCGTGCCGCAGAAGGTTGCCAAGGGAACCGGGAGGCAACAGAACGATGGAGCTCTCCTATCTTGCGGAGCACCGCGACGAGATTATCCTGGGGCTGGACCTCTTCGGCACGGTGATTTTCGCGATTACCGGCGCGTTGCGCGGCTTTCGCAGTCACCTCGACTTCCTGGGAGTGATTGTACTGGCGTGCGCGGTGGGTGTGGGCGGCGGGATGACGCGCGATGCACTCATCGGCGCGACCCCCGTGGCCGCCTTTCAAGATGGACGCTACTTGGTGCTCTGCGCGGCGGCCGGGGCGCTCACCTTCTATGTGGCCCCGCGATTGGGCGATCGTTGGAACATCATCCCGGTGTTGGACGCCGTGGGGCTGGGGGTCTTTACCTCGATTGGTTGCGAGAAAGCCGGGCTCTATGGGTGCGGTTATGTGGCCGTGGCGCTTTGCGGGGTGATGACGGCGGTCGGAGGCGGGGTCATCCGCGATGTGTTGGCGATGCGCGTGCCGGCGGTATTGCGGAGTGACTTCTATGCCACGGCCGCGCTCTTGGGCGGGTTTCTCTTTGTGGCGCTGGTGCGTTGGGTGCCGCAGATGGACTACTTTGGGCGCTTTATGGTCGTCTCGGGCGTGGTGCTCTTCATCCGCTTGGCAGCCATGCGCTTCAAGTTCCGCCTGCCCGCCTCGCACTCGCTCCCAGCTGCCCGGCGGTGGAAGATGAAGTATCCGCGGCTAAAGTTGCCCAAGGAGTAGGATTTTTTGCTTGCGTGCGCAGCCATTATGCGCTATTCTATGGGCAGAAAGATTGCGTTATGAAGGTGAACCGATCCCTCTTGCTTCTCTGTTGCCTGCCTGCCGGGTGCGCCCTGTTGCGCGCTGCGCCAGGGCAATGCCTCACGCCAGCGTCTCCCTACACCTTCGCGGATGCAACGGAGGATTCCTACATCTTTCCCGGCACCTACCCCGAATGGTCCATCTATAACGCCGGCGCGCTCGCCTCTGAAGCCTCGCGCGAATACGCCGTTGAGCCCGATGCCGATGGCAATCAGGCCCTCTGCTTCATCCCCGACTTGGCCGATGACGAGAACGCCTACCTCACCCTGGGCATCCGCGACACCGGA